>JBEBXX010000161.1:0-5970 GCA_040391435.1 Aureliella helgolandensis
GCTCGTTCAGCTCGGCCAGTTCCTGTTGAACTTGGGCCAGACGCTGGTCGAGCGTCTGTTCGTGGGCTAGCTCTTGTTCGACGTGAGTTGCAAAATCCAGTAGCGACCCGCCGCCGCAATAGCCAGCGATTTCATCCTCCAATTCGGCAATGGCCTGTTCCTGCTCACGCCGTTGTCGGGACCGCTCTGCGGCCGGAGCGAGTTGATCGTACTGGCTGACGCCGGCCTGTCGCAGCATGTCATCGAGCTGCAGGGTGGCCTGCTCGGATCGCTGCTGGGCTCTTTCCAAAGCCGCCGTCAACTCGCTGCGGCGCAGCAACAAGCTGCGCCGCTCCTGATCGTCCACGCGAGCCTGTTCTAAGCCTTCGATCAACCGATGCAGGGCCTGCTCGGCGGGCAGCGACTGCAGTTCCGGGACGAGCGATTTGCAGAGTGCCTGTACATCGTCTGCAAAAACGTTGGCATCGCTGTCGATGTGCTCCAGTCGCGCGCGGAAGCGATCGACCTCTTTAAACTTTTCAAACAAATCTTGCAGAGTGGCCAGCCGACTGTTGGCTTGCTCTGGCAGCGCGCTGGGTTCCAAACCCAAACGGTCCATAGCGCTGGCCCACTCGCTTTGCAGCTCGCCCACTGAGTTTTCGATCTCAGCGTACTGGGCTTGCGCGGCGACAAGTTTGCTTTGACTCTCGTGCAGCGCATCGCGCCACTGTGCTTGGCGACTGGCCTGCGCTGTCAGCTCACTAAGTTTGTCATCGATGCGGTGGATCAACTCGCTGTGTGTAGGCTGAAAGTCCTTGTGGTTCTTGACCGGTGCGCTGGTCAGTTGGAAGTCTGCGTGTTGGTCGTCAAGTTCCAACTTGTTGACCAGGTGTTGTAGACGCTGGGTAAGCTCCTGCAGTTCCTTATGTTTTTCTTGGCGAAGCGTCTGTTGCTGGCGGAACTGTTGCAGCAACTGGGCCAGGCCCGCGGCTTGGCGCAACCATGCATGCATCTCGGCCGGGGATGGCATGTCAACTCCAGCCACAGGTGTGACCCCGAGTGGCTGCCACATGGCCAACCAACGCTTGTGGATGTCGGAACGCCGCGACAGCGCTTGTTGCAGTTGGCCCTGAAGTTTGGTTTCGCGCATGGCCACCTGCTCTAGGTCGGTGTGCAATTTGCTCTTCATCGCCACGCGATCGGCATCGGTCCGCAAGTCATCGGCTAACCGGTCTGCCTCCGCCACGGCTTGTTCGTAGGCGGCGGCCAGGTCATCGGCCGTGGGGAAGTTTTGCAAGTAAGCCTGCACAGCATCAGGGGCGGCCGGCGTGGCCTGCCACGCGCCGCGCAGAAGCTGCCAGCCCTGCTGACGCAGTTGGCGTAGACGCGCCAGATCGGCCAGCGTGGGAATGCTTTGCCCCGATTCCATTTCGGCCAGTCGGGTAGTTACCGCGTCGCGTTTGATGTGGCACTCGTCCAGTTGTTGACGCAGGGACTGCAGCTCGCGCTCGGCGGCGGAGAACTCAGCATCGAAGCGATCTAGACTGGCAGGGGAGGGGAGCGGCAGTGACTCCAGGTCGGCGGCTGTCCCGGTGAACAGCGGCAGTTGCTTGAGGGCGAGCGCTATTTGTTGCTCGAGTGCATCACATCCGGTATTGGCTTGATCGAATTCTCCTTGCACGTCGCCCTGCAGTTGAATTGCTCGCAGCGAGGCCCGTAGGGCGGCGAGGTCCGGGGCGCTCTCCAGGCCGGTCAAACGCCGTTCGGTAGCGGCGATGTCCCGGCGTAGCTGTTCGCACGTTTTTCGCTCCGCTTGCAGACGCTCCAGTTGGCGTTGAAGCTGTGTACCTAGGCTCTGGATCTTGATCGTTTTGTCGCGCGGTAGTCTCAACTCTTCGATCCTGGATAGGTCTGGTTTGCGATCGAGTTCGCGCATCAGGTCTTGGGCTTCGCGCTCGGCAGCGTCCCGCTTGGCCTCGACCGTCGGTCGGTCCACCAGCGCCTTGCGAATGCCACCCACGCGGTCGCGCAGGCCATCGATGGCTGCGAAGGCTGTCAGCATGGACTGTGGCACATGCAGTGACTGCAACTGCTCTTCGAGCTTCTCAAGTTCACTGGTGGCCTCCTGGGCCTGGCGCTGGCGGGTCTTCAATTCCAACAGCAGATCGTTGGTTTGTTGTATGAAGCCGTCTTCCAACCGCGGGGCGTCGGCAAGCTGTTGCAGCTTCTCCTGCCGGCTCTTCCAGCGATGGATGGGAATGGAGGCTGACTGGACGCGTTGTAGGCCAGCAAGCTGAGCGTTGAGGTGGGTGAGTTGCTGGTCGAAGTGCATCTTTTGCTGCAGATGTTCACGTCGCTGTTGGTCGATGCGTTTCCACGTTTCGACAGTCACTTGGGCTGTGCTCACGGCTTGGCGGTGTTTGAGATATTCGGCCAAGTGTTGGTGGATGGAACCACTGCGCAGAGTGGATTTAAGCAGTCCCTCGGATTCGGCCAGCAGATCATTTTGCAGTTGCTGCAGATTGACCACTCCCGCACCGGCGGCGAACAACATCTGTCCCAGGTGTCCTTTGCCGTTGGCGATATCTCGACCCCCTTCGCGCAGACGCTGGTGGTTGATGCCGAACATCGTTTTAAAGGAATCCTGGTCGATGTCGCCTAAGAACGGTAACAGCGCTTCGTCGGATACCGGATCGAGGTCCTGGCTACACCGCAGAGAGAGCTTCTGAGCTTTGCGTCGCACAATTGCCAGCCGGCTGCCGTCGCTGTGTTGTAGCTGCGCACCGACGCGAAGATTTTTGTACGAATGCAAAAAGTCATCTGCGGTGCGTCCTGGGAAACCGTAAAGCAGATCGGTCACAGCCCGCAGCGAAGAACTCTTACCTGCTTCGTTAGGGCCGTAAATAATATGCAGACCGTGATTGCCCGCGGATAAATCAATGCGGCAATCGGTGAACGGTCCGAAAGCGATCAAGTGCAGTTCTGCAATTTTCAATTGGTAGCTCTATGAGGTAGGGTCGTGTTGCAGGCGGTGATTCAGCAGCGCTTCTGCTTGATCGAGCACATTCGCCATCCAGGCCTCCGCCTGAGCACCGTCGCCGACTAAATTTTGCAGCTCCGGTGGTAGCTTGCGCAGCACGGGGCTGAAGTCATAACCCAGCCCGCTCAATTGCTCCGGATTGGCGCGGACCTCCGCGAACAGTTCAGCCAGCTCACCCAAAGCGGCCTCTTCGACCGGCTGGCTGCCGCCGCTGCGTGAGCGATGATCGGTTCGAAGTTTAACTTTCTCGATCCAAATATTCCCCTGCCCAATGTCCAGCGCTAGTCCACGCACCTGATGCACCCAGTGATCTTGGCGGGCCAACAACTCGCGGTGCACTTTAGTCTGGCCAGTCATTTCCACGCGCACGGCCAGCGGTTTATCCGACGCACCGCCTGTCAACTGCGTAAGCTGTTGAGCGATGCACTCGAGCACGTCGTCAATATGCTGCACCTGACTAACGTCGACACTGGCAAGCTCCCAGCGCATGACGTCCAGTGGCTGAAAGACCGGCTCTAGCTGTAGGCTGTCCGAGACCGAAACAAGGTAGCAGCCTTTGGGGCCAGTTTCGCGAATGTGCCGTCCTTGTATGTTGCCTGGAAAGGCGATAAATGGCTCCTGGCAGAGCACTTCCCGCTTATGGATGTGACCCAGTGCCCAGTAGTCGTAGCCCTTGTTCTTCAGTCCATCGAGCGAGCAGGGCGCGTAGGATGCATGGCCCTCGCGGCCGTCGATACTAGTGTGCAACAAGCCGATGTTCAGGCAGCCTCGCATCGCAGCCGGGTAGGCTTGGGACAAGTCCTCCACAACTTTCTCGCTAACGAAGCTCTGGCCGTGGATGGCTACGTCGAACGCTTCAAGGTGGACGGTCTGCGGCTGTTCGTGCGACAGCAGCGTGACGTTGTCAGGCAGCGGCAGAGAGCGCGTCATCTTGTTGGCAGCGTCGTGATTTCCAGCGATCACAACCAGTGGAATGTCCGCCGCGCGCAAGCGAGCGGCTTGTTTGACAAAATACATGCCGGTCTGGAAATTCTTCCAGTCGCCATCGTACAGGTCTCCCGCCACCAAGACGAACTTGACTTGCTGATCAAGGGCCAGATCAACTAGGTTGTTCAAACCGTCGCGCGGGGCGCGGCGTATGTCATCGACAGGTGCCCCTTCGTATTGTTGCAGCCCCTTGAGTGGGCTGTCTAAGTGAATGTCCGCAGCGTGGATGAATTTGAAAATTGCCTCGGCCCTCGCAGCGCATGATTTAAGAATAACCCAATACCAAAATATAGGCCCTTCATCGTCTTTCGACCAGAAGCGACTGCTTTCGAGCATAAGCGACTGCTTGCGACCAGAAGCGCTTGCGCACAAGCCGCGAGCTGCACGCAGGCCGAGTGTGGCAAAGCGGTCGCTTGGACTGGACAATTGCCGTCGAGCGGGCGAAAATTAGCGTCGGCACAGTTAGCCTCACAGCCCACCTCAGCCCGTGGGCCAGCGCCTCTTGAACGTTCTCGCTTCGAAAGCCAATGCTAGCATGTCCGATCGAATGCGCTTTTCCGAAATGGCTGGCATCGGAACCGTGCATGAGGAGCGGCAGTCGATCTGGCCATTGAACGTGGTGCTGTTTCTGCTGGGACTATCCGTGCTGGGCGTGGCTTTCGCCTTTCTCGATACCGCCGATGCCCGCCCGCTGTACAATCCGTGGAGCTATGCCATAGCCGCACCGATCGTGCTGCTGTTGCTATCGCTTGTGCTCAGCACGCTGGTCAGTCGAGTGGTCGAGAAGTCCATGCAGGTGGCGTTTCTGCTGAGTCTACTGATCCACTTGGTATTGATGGTGGCCGCGGTGAACGTGGTCATTTTTACGCGGATGTGGCCCGATGTGCTCGATACGCTAGCCGCACAGCGCGAGGTGCTCAAGCGTGAAAAGCTGCAGGCCAAGCAGTATCACCGACTGTCTAGTACAACCCAGAGCGGCAGTCGCCCGGATTATTTGAAGCCGGTTGAAACCGAGCATCAGCCGACCGAAGTCGAGTCGGCCAGCACGCCTAGATTAGCCTTGGCGCGCTCTGAGCGAACAAACTTGGTTACTCCTTCGCCAGAAATCGAACTGAGTCACACGCCGCATTTGCTACCTCGCGACCAGCCAGCCACCTCGACGCCCAGCAGCACGGATCAGGCGGTCAAGCTCTCGCGAAGCGATGCGAGCACTCCGCGCATCGACTCGTCGGCCCCGGCGGCCCTACCCAATCACTTGGCCGATTTGGAGGCCGAAGCTCCTGCGCCGCTGAGCCCCGCAGAAGCGGCCTTGTCGCGGACAAATCAACGTCGCAGTAGCGAATTGTCGCCGGTTCCCGCTGCCTCGGACGTTCCGCTGGCCACATCGCTGGGACAGTCGCAGCCGCTTGAGCAACGTCGAGAATTATCGGCGCAAGAACCTACTCCAGACTTTAATGATCTGGCCGTGTCGCTACCGCGCAGCACCGCCGGCGGAGCATTGGGTGCGCAGGCCCCCAGCTCGATGCCTGTGCAAGGTTTGGATGCTGTAGGAGTCAACGATCCGCTTCCTAGCCAGGAGATCGTGCTGGGCTCGCAGACCGCGCCGCAGCGCCGCTCCAGTTCGCATCAATCGCCCGCCAGTCAACTCCCACTACTCGGCGCACCGCACAGCCAACAGGCCAACGAGCTGTACAGTTTCTCAAGCGGGCTGAGTGGACGCTCGCCGTCGGAGTTAACGCGGGCATCGCAAGATGGTGCCGCGGCCAATCCGGATGTGGCTGGATTGTACGGGGCTGAACGCGATCTGCAGCGTTCGTCCCCCGGCCGCACTAGTCGGCCCAGCCCGGCTGTCGTCAGCGGTCTGCAGGCGGTGCAAGAACAACTGGCGGCCGAATAGAACGCGGTCAATAATTCCAGCCTCGGACCCGCAGGAGCACCGCTGTCGCGCCGCAGTGCTGGGCAGG
>JBEBXX010000162.1:0-5961 GCA_040391435.1 Aureliella helgolandensis
GGCGATGGCGCACGGTTTGGAACGGGCTGAGCCAGAGCGGTGCCGGCAGCGGAGTTGGAACGTTCGCGCCACTGCAGGACCATCGCCAGAGACGACTCCAGCGAACGCGTGCTCGCAGCGTCGACCGTTCTAGCGCCGCTGGCAAAGCTCGCTCGAGCGATATGCCACTGACGCAGTTGGTCCTGGGATGCGGCCAACCACTGGGCGTGAGTGGGCTGCATGGGTTGTCGGCGAAACGCATCGCTGCGCACGATCCAGCCGACCAACTGCTTCAGATCGTGGCCATGGACTCGGTACTGATTCGCCAGAAATTCCAGCAGTTCGCGCTGCTGACGCTCGGCTGCTAGCAGCGCAGGCCGATCCTCGGCGAGCGCCTGCGAGGTGGATATTTGCTGCCCGACGGGAGTGCGCGATACCAGGGATTGGCCGAAGATCATGCACCACACTTGATTGACGGTGGCCTCGTCCATAGCGGTAGACTGACTCAGCCACTTGGCCAAAGCTTCACGCGGCAAGCTCGCACCGGCTATCGACTCCCAGGCTTGTCCATCTGGCAGGCGCGGCTCGGCAGCCTGCAAGCGCCCATCGATCAAATCGTAATAGGCAGTCAGCGGCTTGCCAGCAGCCAACAACTCTGCCTGCCGGTCGACTACCACGCGCTCGCCGCTGGCCCTGGCCCGCACGTCGATGCCCTGCAACAAGGCGGCCAGGGACCAGTACATGGCCTGCCGCTCAGCTAGCTGCTCCGCATCCCGAACCGTGTTAGACCCCTGGCCGGCTAGGCTGGAGGAATTCACATCGTGGCAGCGCGCACAGGACAGATCGAGGTCCAAGAAGTTGGTACCGATATTTGCCAGCAAGCGATGATTACCCTCTCCTGCCAAGGTGCCTACAAAGGCTTTGCCAATCGGGTTGAGCTGCGCATCGGGACCAGCCAGCGCATCAGGAGCAGCCAACGCGTCAGGAGCAGCCAACGCGTCAGGAGCGGCCAACGCAGTCGGCTGTTGCGCGGTACCGGCCATTTCTTGCGTAGCGTCTGGCGATTGACTGGCGTCTCGCTGGAGTTCGCTCAGCTCACCGTCCTGGATCTCTCGCACGCCGGACGGCGTAGCATCGCCTTTGGCTACGGCCAGTGGCCCACCGAGCAATTCCAGTGCGGTTGCGTTCCAGGCACGACCCTCATAAATATATTTGGCAAAGTGTTGCTTGAGCAACTGCACTTGCGCGTCATCTGCCGGCAGGTCTGAACCGGCCAACCACACGCCCACGAATTGGTCCGCCCACTGACGTGCAAACGGCAGCGATGCCGTGGCGCGTGAGATCAATGCATCTACGTCGCCAACCGTTCCCGAGGTGGGGTGGCCGGTGAGTGTCAAGGAGATCTGTTGAACACGTTGTGCATCATCGAACTTAGGGCTGGGAACCACCGCTAGTTCTTGCCAGACGCGGGCTAGTCGCCGATCGATGTGAGCCACAATCTGCTGGCTGTCTAGCGGCTGGCCGTCGACGAGCTGGCTGTCGACAAGCTGATTGTCCCTGAGCTGGCCGTCCATGAGCTGGCTGCCGGCGGGGGAGGCAGCGGCGCCACCTGCCGTTTTGCCGGTGCTGGCTTGCAGCGCCTCCGCTGAGTGGGGCACAGGCTGCGACGCCGCGTCCGCATGCGTCGAGCGATCGAGCGGGAACAGCACGATCGCCTCGTCGCCGGCGGGCGGCTTGTCAAGCGCATCCGACTGAGCGATGTGCGCGGCTGTTTCGGGCTCGCGCGGGTCGTTAGCCGCCGGGCTCGTTGTCTGCGCTTGGGGCGCGCTGCCCGAGCCGTCCCGACCCGGGCTGGCGGGAGATCCAAGCGGCGTGGCTGTCAAACTCCGCGCCTCGGCGCGGGCCATTTCCAACAAGCGCTGCGCCAAAACTCGATCGGGATCGATCGCATGCCAACTCAGCAGCGTCAGCAGACCGCAAGCTCCCGTGGCCAACATGAAGGCAACGACGTGGCGGCGCAGTGAGCTCCGCTGATCCACCGAAGTGTGCAGCGAGAGCGATTCGGCCGAGCTATGCGCCGAGTCATGCGCCGCGGCATCCGCGTGGGTAGGCCGCGCCAAGACGGGCCGCGCGACCACGTGCGTCGGGACGGTATCGGTGGCCGGGGCTGGGTTTGAAGGTCCGCGGACCGGGCGCGCAACAATCGGCTGCTGGCCTGCCGCCGCGCCGCTGCGCTGTGTGCCACCGGGCTGTGTGCCACCGGGATGAGTGCCATTGGGCTGTGTGCCAGCGGACAGCGACCCAGCAGCTTGCCCCGTGCCGGCTGAAGCCCGTGGCAAGCTGTACTCGGCACTTGTGGCTTGAGCTGACTGTGCGCCGCTAGGTCGACCGGTCGCTTCGGCCTGTTCGCGCGACCAAGCCGCGGTGATCCGCTGCAATAGGTCTGGTGGAGGTTGCCCACTGATTAACTCGTGCAGAAAGTAGTCTAAGACCTGCTCCGCTGCTTGTTCTTTTTGTGGTTCATCGTTCATATAAAATGCGCTTTATGTCTATACCATTTTGTTTTCAAGACACTCTCGCAACTGCGTCTTGGCGCGCTGCATGAGATTCTTCGCCCCATGGGCGCTGATCTGCAGTGCCTCCGCAATCGACTGGCGACTAGCCTCGTCGCCATACCGCAAACGCATGGCGAGTTGTGCCCGCGAGGTCAATCGCGCAAAGCACTCTTGTAGATTGTCCAGCAGTTCACTGCCGGCGTCGAAACCGGCCCAGCGGAGCCAAGCCGTCTCAAACTGCTCGACATGTTCGGTGACGGTCATTCGCGAATCGCGCCGCCGGCGTGAGATGAATAAATTGTGAGCCACTCGTCGCAGGTAGGCGGCAGTGGCGGCGGTACTATACTGCTGAAGCGGCCGACGCATGATTTCCAGGAACGTATCTTGAGTCAAATCATCCGCCAAGGCTGCTTCGGCACCAAGCGCGCGAAGGTAGCGCCACACCATGTGTTGATGGTGTAGTACCAATTCCTGCAAGTCTAGTTCTGCATCGCTACGGCGAACCGTGGCAGCCTCTTGGCTTTCAGCACTCACGTAATGATTTTGCCATTTATGTTACTAGTTCTCGGATGAGTTTGCCGCCGTTGGCGATCTTCATCGGTCGCCCATTTTTGCTTTGGTAAGTCGTCTCCAGCGAAATCCCTAAACCCCGGCAGACGGTGGCCATTAGATCTTCGGACGCATAGGGTTCACTGGTAACTTGGCGGCCCTCGGAGTCCGTCTCGCCCACCGCCAAACCGCCTTTGATCCCACCTCCGCCGACCACTACGCTCCAGCAGCGCGCCCAGTGGTCGCGTCCGGCGTCAGCATTGATGATCGGTGTGCGTCCGAATTCGCCCATCCACAAAATTACCGTATCTTTGAGCCGGTCTCGCTGGTCGAGGTCCTCGACCAGCGCGCTCATGGCTTGATCGAGCGTGGGAAGCAGGCCGGTAGACAATGTGTTATGGATATCGTTGTGGTTGTCCCAGCCTCCCAAGTCGACCTCGATAAATGGCACGCCAACTTCCACCAGACGGCGGGCCATCAAACATCCGCGACCAAAGGCGCTATCGCCGTAGCGCTGCCGGATGTGTTCTGGCTCCTTGTCGATTTTAAAAGCATCCATCTGTTGACTGGACATCAGCTCAAAGGTCTTTTGCAAGATTTTCTGGTGATCCTCGGCCGCCGGGCCGCGTCGCTGGCCAATGAACCCCCGCTCGATCAACTCCAGCGTCTTCATCCGCTGCTTCAATCGCGTATCGTCCAAGTCCATATCTAAATTGCGGATGCGCCCGTCGCTGCCCACTGAAAATGGGGACCAAGCCATACCCAAAAAACCGGGTCCTTGGCTGGCGCCACCCACGGACACAAACGGAGGAATCTGCAGAGCATAGCGCCCCGCCATCAGCTCGTGGGCCACGACCGACCCATAGCTTGGGTGCTCGATGTTCGGATTGGGGACGAAACCGGTATGCATATAATAGCGTCCGCGATCGTGATCGGCCTCGCGTGTGCTCATCGATCGCACCACCGACAAGTGGTGCATTTGTTGGGCAATCTGTGGCAGGTGCTCGCAGATCTGCATTTCACCGCTGGTGCTGATCGGGCGAAAGGGCCCACCGGTCACCGCGCCGGGCTTGAGGTCCCACAGATCGATGGTGGATGGGCCGCCACCCATCCACAGCAGAATAGCCGATTTATGGTTGGCCCGCAGTTCCTGGGCGTGCGTCCGTAGCGTATGTCCCAGTGCCAGCGAGCTACCCACCATAGCCGAGGCCCCAGCGGCGTGCTGCATGAAGTGGCGGCGGGTCATTCCACGCGGTGTTCTATTTTCCATCCAGCTCATGGCGTGCGTGCTCATTAAGAAAAGTGAATGCCCAATCGAAACTATCGTCCAAGCGGCCAGAGCGGCTTGGGACGGATGAGTCCATTTTACTGGACAAGTATGAACTCGTTGCTATTAAGGATAGCCCACCATAGGTCCTGCAGCGCCTGGTCCACCTTGCCCTCGCGGGCCTGCAGCAATTGCCCAGCGATTTTCAGTTCTTCAGGCCGGGCGCGACGCGCCAGCCCAGCCATAAACAGCGTCTGCACCTTGGTGGCATACGGTGCGGAGGTGGCTGACAGGTTCCCCAGCCAACTGCCGGGAGTGATCGTCGTCGCGCGCTTGATCAGTTCGCCGTTGAACATCATCAGTGCCTGCGGGATGGAACCATTGAAGGTGGTTGCCTCATCCCCTTCATCCGTTCCGAAAGCCACCACAAACTGGTCCAGCCAGCGATCGCGTTCCGCCTGCTGCTGCTCAAGCGTGCCTGAGGCCTGCCCGCCGAGATGCACCAGCGAGTGATACAACTGTTCGGCAGTCATCTGCCGCATGTAGAAGTGGCTAAACTGCGGCACCTCGCCTAAGCTAGGGTCGTCGCTGGCGTTGCCCGACTCGATTTTGCTCGACAACTGATACGGCTTGGAAAGCGTAATCCAGGTCATTAGGGCGCGCATGTCGTAACTGGAACGGCGCAGCTCCCGTCCCAGCTCGTCGAGCAACTGCGGATGCGATATCGTGGTGTGCGGTCCCAGGTCGTCCAGTGGCTTGGTAAAGGCGTATCCCATGAAGTGGCCCCACAGGCGGTTGACGAGCATCTTGTCCAGGAACTCGCTGCCGAGCATCAATTTGCCCAGCTCGTGGCGGCGATTGGTCTGTTGCACATAGCCGCTGCGATCGATGGCGGTCCCATCGATAAACACCGGGTAGGCTACGCGGGACATGCCATTGCGTTCTTCAAAGTAGACTTCGGCTTCGCTCGGCCGCCCTCCTTCGCCGGCAAAGTCCTGATCGATCAGCTCGGCGTGGTCGATGTCGCGACTGCCGTCGGCAAAGCGCCGCAGAGCTCGCGTTTGGCGGAAGAACGCGTTGAATTCCCAGAACTTCTGTTGTTTCCACTGATTGAAGGGATGGTTGTGGCACTGCGTGCACTGGACCTGCATACCCAAGAAGATTCGCGAGGTGGAGGACGTGGCTAGCGTGCCCCGTTCGTCGTTGACCTTATCGACTAGAAAATTGGTGGCACCATTGAAATTTTCTTGGCCTGGCTTGGTAGCTCCAGTGGCGGTCACCAGTTCATAAACCATGCGGTCGTAGGGCTTGTTCCGCGCGAAGCAATCGCGCAGGTATTTAGCCATACCCTCTCGATCGATCAGCGATTGGGGAGCGTTCCCACCGCTGCGGCCGATCAGCACGTTGCTCCAAACGGTGCCCCAGTGATCGGCAAACTCTTCGGTGTAGCGGGGATCATTGAGCAATTTCGAAACCAGGTTCCGCCGCTTATGAGCCTCGCGATCCTGGGTGAAGTCGCGCATTTCTTCAAACGTAGGGATGCGACCAATTAGATCCAAATAAACCCGGCGGAACCATTTAGCGTCGTCTTCGACCGCTGCCGGGACCAAG
>JBEBXX010000163.1:0-5939 GCA_040391435.1 Aureliella helgolandensis
GTTCGGCCATTGTGGAAGTCGAGCACGCTGGCGAGCGAGTTGTATTCAGTGGCGATTTAGGAAGTCGAAATCAGCCGCTCCTGAAAGACCCGCAGAGCCCCGAGCGAGCCGACTTCTTAGTTCTCGAGAGCACCTACGGCGACCGCAACCACGTGGGCCGCGAAGAGCGCGCCGAGCTGCTTGAGAAGATCATCTGCCACACGCTGGAGGACCGAGGGGTGACAATTATTCCAGCCTTTAGCGTCGGCCGCACACAGGAGTTGCTGTATGAACTGAACGAAATCTTTGCGCGAGTCGAAAAGCGTCAAGGGTGTTCGCTGATGCGCGCCGTGGATGTGCTAGTTGATTCGCCCCTGGCCGCCCGCTTCACCGAACTGTACAACGACTTGCGGGAGTACTGGGACGACGAGGCTAAACAGGTTTTGACCTATGACAACCAGCCGCTGGTATTCAGCAACCTTGTGCAGATCGGTGATCATCGCGAGCATCGCGATACGATCCAATACCTCAAGGATTCAAAATTGCCAGCCATCGTGATCGCCGCCAGCGGCATGTGCGTCGGTGGCCGTGTCGTCAACTACTTGAAGGAATTCATCGGTGATCCCACGACGGACATTCTGTTTGTCGGCTATCAAGCGGTTGGGACGCCGGGGCGTTACATTCAAGACAGCGACTGGGTCAAGCTAGATGGCGTTCGCTATGACATCAAGGCTCACGTGCACAAATTGAGCGGCTACTCAGCCCATGCCGACCAATCCGATCTGCTGCGGTTTGTGGAAGGCATGGCCGAACGCCCCAAGGCGATTCGACTCGTGCACGGTGAAGAACATCCCCAAGCGGTGCTCAAGGCTGAGTTGGAAAAACGCGGCTATAACGTCGTCTAATTGCCTGATCCAAGTCACCAACCTTCGCGGCAAACCATAGAGGTATGGGCCTACGCACGCCCTACCGCTCGATGCCGCGCCGCTTTTACGGGCACAACCCCTGTGTGATTAACGAAGTTTAAGCAAACAAGGAGCACTCATGGCCAAGAACCACACCACTGCAGACGCGCCACCCAGGCGCCAACTGGGCAATTCGGACTTATGGGTCAGCCCGGTCGGTTTTGGCTGTTGGCCGATCGCCGGTGTGTCATCGCTGCAGGTCAACGATGCGGATAGCATAGCTACGCTGCACGCGGCGCTCGATGCGGGAATCAATTTCTTCGACACGGCCTTCTCCTACGGCTACGCGGGGGAAGCGGACAAACTCTTGGCCCAGGTGATTAGCGAACGGTCTAGCGAGATGGTTATCGCCTCCAAGGTCGGCTCACACTATGACTCGCAGCGACGGCGTATCGTCGACGGTCGTCCCGAGACTATATTGGCCAAGGCAAAACTGGGCTGCGAACGCTTGGGAGTCGACACGCTTGACGTAATTTACCTACATGAAGTCGATCCCAATGTTCCTCTGGCTGACTCGGCGGGCGGCATCGCTGAAATCGTCAAGCAGGGATTAGCCCGCTATGCGGGAGTCTCCAATGTAGACCGCACGCAGTTGCTGGAGTTCCAAGCAGAGTGTCCAGTAATTGTTGTGCAGCCACCATTCAACATGTTCCAAACCGAAAAGGTAGCTGACATCGGCGATGTTTGCCGTGAGCATAACATCGCCATCGTTTGCTATTGGGCGCTGATGAAAGGCCTGTTGGCAGGTCACATCGGCCGCGATCATAAATTCGATCCGGCAGACAAGCGCTTGACCTATCCACTCTTTCAAGGCGAAGCTTGGCAGCGCGCTCAAGATCTGCTCGATAGACTCCGACAGTTGGCCGGCGATCGAGAGTGCACGGTAGCCCAGTTGGTCGTAGCTTGGACACTGGCTCAGCCGGGGATCACCGTGGCTCTGTGCGGTGCCAAACGCCCTGCACAGATCGCAGAGACCGCTGCCGGCATGCAATTGCGGCTTTCGCCCGACGAGTTAGCTCAGATCGACAGTTGGCTCGCTGAGTAGTTGGCTCGCTGAGTAGTTGGCTCGCTGAGTAGTTGGCTCGCTGAGTAGCTGGCTGCGGTGTGCTGCCGCGGGCCGGGCTGTCGGGCAATCCACAGCGCCGTTGAGTGGGGAAGATGTTTGGCCAGTCCTAAGGCTAACTCTTCTCTGAGATGTAGGCGGCCAGTGCAAAACAGCCCAGCATGAGCACCCACACGACATCTAAAAAATGCCAATACAGTGCGCAGAATCGAATCGGGAAGTGGCGCTCATGGTCGTACTTGCCGCGCGCCAGTCCAAATAGGACTAGCGTCAGTCCGGCCACACCGCCGACTACGTGCAAAGCGTGCACGATGACTAGACAAAAGGTCAGCCCATACAAATTTTGCATCGTAGCCAAAGGCTTTTGCATCTCGGCGATCATCCAAGCCAATGCGGCCGCCTGAATGGCAAAGAAGACCAGCGATAAAATGAAGGCAAGGATCAGGTACCGCGCCAAATCGACTCGCCGCTCGCGGCGCACGGCCCCCACCGCCATATGCAGCAGCACGCTGATAGCGACCAGATTGACTGTCGTTAGTATGAATTGACGAGGCAAGTAGAAGGGTTGCAGTTCCCCTGCGTCGGGTGCCACGCGGAGCACAACATAGATCGCATACAGCAGTGTCGAACTCGTAAAGAAAACGCTCAGCGAGGTCAGGAACAGCCATGCCCCCTGCTCCAACCGGCGGTCTTCGGCGACTTGTTTCATTCTAGGCATGATTACCCTGAGTGGACTTTCAAGCATTACGAGGCACAACCGCATGAGGGTGATCTGCGTTCATCCACAATCCGAGTCCCGGATCACCAATAAAATAGAATTCCTCGCCATCAGCACTGGTATGCCAGCCGTTGGTGAGTTGTTCACAGCGGTAGCGCTGCATTAGCTGGCGCCAGTCGCCGAACTGATAGCCGACCGAGGTGATCTCCTCGGGCGTCATTTCGCCCGGCGCGTAGACGACGTCAAACCGCCCCTCGCTGGTGCCGTGGATGAGGTGGGCCGCCGTTCCCAAGTTTGCTTGCAAGTCTGGGTTTTTATCGACCATGCCCAGCACTTCGGGTGTGGAGCGATAGCCGTACTTGCGAATCAAGCCATCGACCGTTGCGCTCTCTCCGAACTGCTTGACGCCCGGTGCGATGACGACTAATTTTCCGCCGTCACCGATCAACATGCGCGTGCGATAGATCGACTTATTGGCCAGCCAGGTGCGCTTGTATTTCTCGGGATTCATAGTCACCACCACGGTCTGTGGTGCGCGATCGACGACAAAACAATTCACGCGCGATGATAAATCGCCGGCGGCCTCAAAGACGTCATGCGTGTTCCCCACGAAGAGACCGCGGACCACCTTGCGACCATCGGCTAGCGATTCGACCACGGTTAACACGAACATCAGCGGCATATTGCCACAGTAGCGATCTTGGGCCTCGTTGAGGATGCGCCGCAATGGTGTATCGCAGCGCCCCATGATGCGTTCCATGCCGTACAGCGCGGTCAAGTAATGGCTCGCGTTGATTCCCTTGTCGCCGCCGGTGCCGATGAACACATTTTTGTTATAGTTGGCCATTCCGATAACTTCGTGAGGTACGACCTGCCCGAGCGATAGGATCAGATCGTGGCCACCTTCGAGCAGCAGTCGATTGACCTGTGCCGCCCAGGGCTGATGGTAAATGCCCTCGGTAGCCCCAGCCACGAACTCGGCATCGATGGTTCCTAAGGTGGCGACCGAATTTTTCCAGTCGTGTACGCGAATCAATTCGCGCGGCAGATCGCCAAACATGTACTGCAATTCCGCTTCGTCCATCGCCGTATGCGTTCCCAGTGCAGGCATGACGTCAGTCAGGCGGTCGCCGAGCATATCGTAAGCCAAGCGGGTGAGTTCTCCGGCGCGGCTGTCGCTGCGAGTATGGTCCGGTGGAAGCGCGAGGACCTTTTGCGGGTTGCCAACGGCTGAGAAAGCGGCTTGTAGGCCTTCGCGGAAGTCGACCTCCCCTAGTTCAGCAGTGGTACTTCCGCGTTGGAAGAAAATGCTCATCGAGTCTCTACATTGGTGTTGATAAAGAATAGCTGCAAGACAGTCACTGGCTGGTCATGAATTGCAACATCAGCCGTCGATTCTACTCACCCAAGGCCGAGCTTCCCATGGGGCTTGCGTGGGTAGGCCTACTCGGCCACGACCGGTGGAGCAAAACGCTGATAGCGCATGAAATTCGCCACCGCTTGCTGTACAGCCGGATCATCCATCAGGAACGAATGCAAACGAGGAACCTCCAGGAAATCGGCTTCGCCCGCCAAGTGAGCTTCATCGACGCTGACCACAAAGTCACTCGCCCCGTCGACCAGCGGATTCTGGAAAGTGCTCTCGGGCAGGTGTCCCGCGATGACGCCAAAGGGGCACGGTGGCACAGCTAGTTTGGCTTCAAACTCAGCCCACGCGGGCCCCAATTCCAGACCAGCTTGGCCTGTCACCCATCCAAACACACGAGACTTCGATAGCTGCCGCGCGATCGCCGCACCTTGGTTGGGCGGTCCAAGCATGACTACCTGCTCTATGCGCCGCAGCGTTGAGTGATCGTCGGCACGCTGCCAGTCACCAATGGCGTGGCGGATGACAATGTTTCCCATGCTGTGGCCGACAAAGCTCAGACGAGTGTCCTCCGGCAGTCCCGCGACCATTTCGCGCAAGGCCAGCGCGTGGTCGCTGATGCTGCCACGCGTGCTCGCGTACTCAAAGTTAATGATGGAGGTCCCCAGCGTTTCGGACAGACTCTCCTGCAGTTTGTCCATCGACGATGCCGAACGCATGAGACCGTGCAACAGGATGATCGCCCGCTGACCGGCGACCTGGTCGCTGAGCTGTTGTCGTTCCAGGACAGCCTCGCACGCGGCGCGGCTCCCCCAAGCATGCCGAATATTGCGAGGATCCAGCAGTCGCCAGTGGCCGGTCAAGACGTTTTGCTGCACGCTCCAGCCGTCGCGCCAAACGTGATCGGTCCAGATCTGCTTGCCGCCGAGAGTCGGCATTTTTAAATTTAACCAGTGCGGTTGAGGATCGGGTTCTTCCTGCGAATGTGCCATCGGCGGTGCCCAACAAAACCCGGCAAGAAGTAGAATGAAGAGCCTGAGCACACAGGCTACTGCGCGCTCGAAACACGTCAGCGCTGAGCCTGCGCAGGGCGGCTTATTGCGACGCGTGCCACTCGCACCGCTAGACCACGAGCTAGCGCTGCCACATCCAAGCGAAGATTTGGGGTTATCCGGTTCAACCATGCGGCCACCTGTTCAGATTAAGCCCGATGCGTCTACGGAACTCGAGCATGTGTTTGTGTATGGTACCCTAAAGCGTGGACAATGCCGAGAGTATTGTTGGCCCAGCCCCCCCGTTAGTGTGCAGCCAGCTTGGACGCTCGGCAGCCTATTTGACTTGGGGCCCTATCCCGGTCTGCTCGTCGGCAGCGATCGAGTGCTCGGCGAACTGTGGAGCTTTCACACGGACGATATGCGCATCGTCTTGGCGGTGCTCGATCGAATTGAAGGGACCAACCAGGTGGGCGAAATCAATGAATATGAGCGAGTGCGCGTCGCGGTGACCTGCTGGAATCAAGCTGAGCTGCTTGCCAGTACCTACCGCTATGCCGATCACAGCGTTGCCCGGCAATTGGCACCGGTGCGGCCTAGCTGCTGCGTCGATGGCCAGGCTTACGTGCAGTGGCCGAGTGGCAGCACAAACTTTGCCGACACCCACTAGAGCGGCCGATGCGGCATCTCCGCGAAGCTTAGCGCCATGCTAGTCGTCATGCTAGTCGTCATGCTAGTCGTCATGCTAGTCGTCATGCTAGTCGTCATGCTAGTCGTCATGCTAGTCGTCATGCTAGTCGTCATGCTAGTCGTCATGCTAGTCGTCATGCTAGTCGTCATGCTAGTCGTCATGCTA
>JBEBXX010000164.1:0-5910 GCA_040391435.1 Aureliella helgolandensis
GAGCAGCAGCTTCCAATTGGTAGAGCAATTGCTGCCGAGCGCTTTGTCCGATGAGAGCCCGGCGACTGGCAGCAGCGACCAACCACCGCCGGAGCCCACTCAAGATGCCATCGATCAGGTAGTCATCCAATTGAAGTTGTCCGGACTGCGGCCGGTGGCCAATATCAATGGCAGCGATCTGGCCGAATTTTCGCAACTCAAGGATCGTTTGCAGAGTCTAAGTTCGGTTCGCGCCGATGTGCCGGTAATCATTGATCCGGCCGGCGATGTGCTTGCGCAGGATGTGGTTCAGGCGTATGATTGGGCGCGTCAAGTTGGATTGTCTCGCGTCTATTTGGCCACTCGTAATAAGTAGAACTATGGATGCTCAACCTGCGGCGTCGACCCGGCCGGCGCGACAAGCGTCGATCGACATCTATCGCGGTCTAGTGATGTTCTTGATGCTGGCCGAAGTGCTTGAGCTAATGAGCTTGGCGGAGTCGTATCCCGGCAGCACCTGGGCCCAGTGGCTGCGTTTTCATACCACGCATGTCGAGTGGGTCGGCGTGTCGTTACACGACATGATTCAGCCTAGTTTCTCATTTTTGGTCGGTGTCTCGCTTCCATTTTCCATCATGGCCCGCCGTGCGCGCGGGGAGTCGTTCGCTTCGACATTGTGGCACGCGGCTTGGCGGAGTGTGGTCCTGGTCGGGCTGGGGATCTTGCTGCGCAGTCTGGGAAAATCGCACACGAATTTTACTTTTGACGATACGCTTACGCAGATCGGCCTGGGGTACTTCGCGTTGTTCCTATTGGCACATACTTCACGGGCTGTGCAGATCGGAAGCACACTACTCATCTTAGTCGGCTACTGGACGTTGTTTGCTGCCTGGCCGCTGCCCCCCGCCGGCTTTGACTGGCAGACGGTGGGCATCGCCAACGACTGGCCGCATCTCCTCAATGGCTTTGAAGCGCATTGGAACAAGCACCTCAATCCGGCAGGGCAGTTCGATCGGTGGTTCATGAATTTATTTCCCCGCGAGTCGGCCTATACGTACAGCTCGGGAGGTTATGTCACGCTGAGCTTCATACCCACCCTAGCTACCATGTTATTAGGCGTGTTAGCCGGTGGGGTGCTGCGCGATGGCGGTCCACCATGGCGCAAGCTCTGCCTGTTGTGTGGCAGCGGCCTGCTGCTGTTGTTGGTTGGCTGGGCATTGGGAGCTGCGGGGCTTTGTCCGGTTGTCAAGCGGATATGGACACCTAGCTGGGTGTTGTTGAGCGGCGGTATCTGCTTTGTAGCTTTAGGGGCTTTGTTTGGGCTGGCCGATTGGCGAGGTTGGCGCGGCTGGGCATGGCCGTTGATGGTTATCGGATCGAATTCGATCGTGGCATATGTTATGAGTTGGACCATGGAGCGGCCGCTCAAAGACCTTTTGCTGCGGCATTTTGGATCGCGTCCGTTCTTGGTGGCTGGGCCCGCTTGGGAACCAGTATTGCTAGGTGCGGCTGTTCTTCTAGCCATGTGGTTGATATTATTATGGCTCTATCGAAAACGCATATTCGTGCGCATCTAAATACTCTTGTGGATCGGTAATGGGCCAGCCTTCACAAACAATCGCTGCTCGTTATCACCTTCGCCTGAGCGACGCTTGGAAACAGTGGTTTGATCACGATCAGTTCCGCATCGCATTGCCAGGTGGTTTTCGTAGCCCGCTGACGGCACAGCAACTGAGCGCTCCGGCGCCGGCGCAGATCTGGGCTGGATTCATGCTCCCCGATACTCTGCCGCTGATCGGCAATCAGTATGGCGATTGGATCTGCGTGCGAGTCGGTCCCGACGGCAGCCTAGGAGAACTGCTGCATTGGTATCACGGAGGAGGAGATTGGATTCCACTTGGCAGCGATTTGGCTGAGGTAGTTGTGCATGATGTGGTCGATCACTTTCGTCCAATCGCTGGGCAGATGCTGCGCGGTGCTCCTGAATCGATCGAGCCGCAACAGCGCAAGCGCGTGTTGGAAGCCTTTGCTGAGCCTGAATTGCGAAATTGGCTATGCGAGCGTTTGTCGGTCTCCGCTACCGACGGGTCGGCGGCAGTTGCCACAGTGTCGCAGGCCCTTACTCATATCGAGCACGCTCTGGCTCAGGGCAATTATTCTGCTGCGTTGCAACACATGCAGTCCTGCAACTGGTCGCCAGACGCCATCGCTTGCGATCGCATTCAATACTTGCTCCAACAGTCCGTTGCGCAGTTGGCCGATCCCCGGCTAGCGCGAGCGCTGAGCGTCAACTGGGCTCCTGACTATCTGTCGTGGTTGTTTGACGTGGCGGCCATTCCCAGCAGCGCGCGCGAGCGGATCACCGCGCTGACCGGACTGAATTCAAGTTGGTGGGAGCAGCAGGACTGGAAGCTTGCTGGCGAAGTGGCTGGGCAGGTGCTACTGCGCCGGCAAGATCTGGGGTGGGCATTCAATGTGGCTGGGTGGGAGCTTCGCCGCCGCGGCGATGAGGCTGGTGCAGCTCAGATTTTTTTCCGCGGACGACATGCCTCCGCCTTTTCGGACCAAGCGGTCCGCATGCGGACCCACTGGTCGGATTCGCGCTATGGCAAGTTTACAATTGCTCAATTGTCGGAACTCTACGCGTTTCTAACTCCCATGCAGCAGGCGGATTCATATCTGCAAGCGGCCGGCGGGCTTGGACGACGCGGAGCGTCGAGCCACTCTAGCGTTCAGCCGGCGGATTCGTATCTGCAAGCGGCTGGTCAAGGCCGCGAGCAGCCAACGATTAAGCAGGTGCAAAAGTACTGGCTGGATGAAAGTCGTCGACTACGTGAACAGCAGGCGTATGCAGAGTCGTACGATTGTTTAGTGCGGTCGGGTTGGGATATGGGAGTGGACCAGCTTGCCGATTATCAAGCCATACTTGGCGAACTGGTCCTCGCCGCCGGCAGTGCCGGTTGGGACGCTCGCCAAGCTGTTGCGCAGACGCACCTGGATCGATTGACGTTGGGCGCTAACCACCGCCGCTCTGAGCTGTGGAGCTAACCGCGCCGCGTTGCATACGCGTTGCATACGCCTCAGTCACTCGGCACGCAGACCGGTGAGCACCGACTTTTGCATGGCGGCGCGAACAGAGACCAGCGCGGCGATAAAGCCCACCATGAGGACGCCGGCGAGCATCACCAACGGACCTAGCAAGCTCAGGCGTGTACCGTTCTCCAGCACGTAGGGGACCAACGCAATGGTAGCTGCCAAGCAACCAATTAGCAGGCCTCCGCCCAGCAGCAAGAGCGTCTCAAGCGCCAGCAACTGCGCGATGCGACGCTTGGAAAACCCGACCGCCTGCATCAGCGCCAGTTCGCGGCGTCGCTCCCATACGCTCCGCAACTGGACCGCGATTAAACCGAAAGTACCCAGCAGCAGCCCTAGAGCGCCCAGCGACTGAAAGGCGCTGATGTAAGTGTTCTGCACCCCCAGCAATTGTTGCAGCGTTGCTCGGCTTGAGGTCACATCCAACCCGGCATCGCTCCAGCCCTTCTCGAGCGCGGCTGTTGTATCGGCCGGGTTGGCGTTTTCTGCTGAGTGGATCATAAAGAATCGGTAACCGCTCTGTTCTGGAAAGAGCGTCTTGAAGTTGGCTTCGCCGATGAGCAACTTGCCTTGCAGCACCGAGTTGGCCAGCAGTCCGACGGTGCGGAAGTGCAATTCGCGCGGTCCATACTGCAGGACCGTTGGCGCTCCTAAACTCGCTCCCTGCTTAAGACTCCAAGCGGCCGTGTTTTGATCGAGGATAACTGGAATAGGGTCGTCAGCCGTGCCCGCGCCGGTTGCTACGAGAGCTGTCCAGCCGCCACTCCGCTCAACCGCCCATTGGAACGTCGCTAGTCCGCTGCGCGGCCGCCTGGCTTCAGCAATCTGCTCCAAACGCTTGGGGATGCCTAAAATGGTCGGCTGCTCGACTTGGAATAGGTTATTGCAGCTCGCGTCCTGCCCGGGTTTCATGCGGAGCGATACGATCACGGCGTCCTCGAGCGGAGCTGCGGCTGAGCCGAGTTGTTCCGTGTGCACGCTATGCGAGGCCAAGTCCTCAAAGATGGGCTGGGAGCTCTCCGCGATCAAATTAAAACCGCCATAACCGCGCGGATCGGGGGCGACATGAAAGACGCTCATCGACGCAATTAGGAAACTGGCTACCGACAGTAAACCTAGGGCCAGCGAGCTGCGCAGCGGGTTGCGTTGGATGGCTCGCCAAGCCAGCGGCCACAGCCCGCCGGCACCAGCCGTCGCGACGCGCGAAGCCTTGCCGTGAGCCTTGCTGCGCAACTGCAGCGCGCAGTGCAGCGTTAGCAGGCCGGCCATTAGCAGCAGCATGCCACTGCCAAAAAAACTGCCAGCTCGAGCCATCCCGCTCTGGCCGCTGCCAGCTACGATCAGGCCGACTGCGGCTAGCGCCACGGCGGCGGCTAGGATCAACAGCCCGCGGCGGAGCGGAGGAGAACTGTTCGTGCTGGCTTCCGATTCGCCGCGCAACAGGCGCAATGGCGTCTGGCGGCTGATGCGCCGCAGCGAAATATAGATCGTAGCTAAGCTGATCAACAAGCCCGCCGCGGCACCCATCGCTAGACTTGTCGCGGTAAACGAGAAGCTGAGAAAAGGCGACGAAATGGCACCCACCCACCATGTTTCCAAAGCGGCGATCATTGCCCAGGCATAGGCCAGCCCGAGCGCGATGCCGAGCATGGTGCCGGCCAAGGCCACCAGTGCCATCTCCCGCAGGAGCAACCCGCGAATCCGCTGGGCGGTGAAGCCGTGCGCGGCCAGTAGGCCGAGCTGCGTGGCCCGCTGAGAGATTCCCAGCTTGAACAGTAGAGCGACCAGCATTAGTGCGGCCAAGATCACGAAAAAGCTGAGCGACAAAAATAGCATGTCAAACGGAGTGGTCCCCGCTGCAGACTTTAGCAGCTTCTGCCGGACCGGCTCAAACTGAAAGCCTTTCAATGCACGGTTTGCGAGCAGTGCGGATTCAATCTGTTCGCGCAACTCCGCTTCGCTAGAAAATTCTTCTGCAGGGAAGCGAATCGAGGTCGCTTGGCCAAAACGACTGCCAAACAGGCTGGGCCGTGCCGCGACTTGGTAGGGTAGGAACAGCTTGGGCGTCAAACGATAGAGATCGTAATATTTGTCGTCCGCTGGCTGAATCAGCTCTAAATCCAGCTTAAACGGTGCATCCCAATTGGCTATGGAATCCTTGTCGGTCAGACCAGGTACCGTGGGCGTAAAGTGAGGATCGTTGTAGATAGTCGGTGGCTTCGTATATACCGCCGGTCTATTGCGAACGAAGCCCTGTTGCGGTTCGGTCAGGGGCACGATGCCAGCGATGATGGCTCGTGTCTGCCGCAGCGTCTCGCGTCCATCGATCGTTTCCGGTTCATAATAGAAAAACTCAATCCAATCCTGAGGGGACGCCTGGAGCTCTTCGGCCAACCAAGAATTGATCCAGCAGTATGGATAGCGCAGCTCCTGAGTGGTGAGTGCAGTTGAGGGATCCGGCAGCGGATGCGGCGTGCCCTGCCCCAGCGCATCTGGCACGCCGACGATAATGGAATAGGGAACTCGTCGACTGGCCACCGCGACTGGCCCGCCGAGCATGTCGCCGGCGGTATTGGAAGCTTCCGCAACAATCTTGTTGACGGTGTTTGCTAGATAGGCTAGCAGAGGCGACTGGCGGCCGTCAAAGCGGTCGTCAATTGCACTCACAGTGGCGTTATCAAGAATCAATTGATCAGAGGTCAATTGGTAGTAGTCATAGATTGTCTCGCCAGAGTCGGGCAGCGTCTTATCGCCGGTGGGGAAACGCTGGCTGATGCGTTCGAGTTTCAGCCCATAATCTTCGAGCGTGGGCCGCAACTGTTCGTTGACCAGCGAGCA
>JBEBXX010000165.1:0-5889 GCA_040391435.1 Aureliella helgolandensis
GCGGATGCTCTGGGGACCAGATCCACTGTGCCTCCTGGGCTCCAGCCAGCGACCAAGACTGGCAGCAGTAGGCGAGAGCCAGCAGCATCACCGTGGCCGAGTGAAAATGGAACCGACACCGGCCGAGCAAAACGAGATTGAGCATAATTGGGCTGCACATAATTATTGCACTGGACACCATTGGGAATGCAAGTCAAATGGAGTGTTTTGGCCGCTCAGTCACGCAGCCCACGCCGAGTTCACGGTTGGACATAGCGTAAATCCGCCAGCGACGTCAACACAAAATTTTTCCCGATGCCTTATACTGTTCGCTTTCGGGGCAAAACTTTCCCGTACGGTATCCTAGGACATGAGCTCAGCAACAAAATCTTCATCTCCGGCGGTGGCCCATACCGCTGAAAAACAGTACTTTTTGGGGGTGGACGTCGGCGGAACTAATATCAAGATCGGTCTTGTCGACGAGTGCGGTCAGACGCTGGGAACGGACAGCATCAGCACCCGCGCCGATTTGCCTGCTCAGCAGGCGATCGATCGCTCGGCTGAGACTTCGCGGCGCATCGCGAAAGCGGCGGGCGTGGCTTGGACTGACGTGGCTGCCGCCGGCTTGGGAGTGCCTGGGCCGATGTCTCTGCCGGACGGCCAGGTGCTGGACGCCTCCAATTTGCCGGGCTGGCTCAATTTTTACGCTCAGGCCGCTCTGGAAAAAGCTCTGGGAATTCCAGTCTGCTTTATCAATGACGCCAACGCGGCAGCCCTGGGAGAAGTCTGGATCGGAGCGGGAGTCGGACATAAGAGTTTGGCTATGTTTACCCTGGGCACCGGCGTGGGAGGGGGGCTGATCAGCGACGGACACCTGATCGATGGTATCCATTGCAACAGCTTCGGCAGCGAGATGGGCCACATGGTGGTCGATAGCAGTCGCGAAGCTCGCCTGTGCGTGTGGGGTGGCGGACGCGGCCAATTGGAAGCCTATGCGAGTGCCAGCGCGGTTGCCGCGCAGGCCACGCGCGGCGTCCAGGCGGGCGCAGACACCCTGCTGTGTCGCCTGGAGCAGCTCCGCGAATCCGCTGCCGGTGGTGCAGAGCGTGGCCAAGCCGGCGATCCCCACAGCCAGGACAAGGATTACACCGACACAGCCGAGGACGAAATCACGGCTAAAGACGTCTATCTGGCCGCCAAGGCGGGCGACAGCTTCGCACTGGAATTAATCGACGAAGCGGCTTTTTATCTGGGGATTGGCGTAACCACTGCCGTACACTTGATTGACCCCGGTCTAGTGCTGCTCGGGGGCGCGATGAACTTCGGCGGCCAAAGCTGTCCCATCGGCAGGCGTTTTCTTCAGCGGGTCAGCGACGAATTCAAAAGCCGGACTTTTGCCAACGTCGCCGCGGGGACGCACATCGACTACGCTACGCTAGGGGGTGATGCCGGTTACATCGGAGCGGCCGCCTTTGCGCGGCAAAAGATTCAAAATCGTTAATTAAGCACCCCCGCATAAGTTTCGGCATATAATTAGCCGTTTTGGCGTTAGCCACGGTTGATTGATAAAACAGGAAACTTATGCGTGGGTGCGTAGCTCTGGTTCTATAGCTCCCTCACACCGTGCTCAGCCACGCGGAGAAACATCCTGTCCAAGAAGAACGACAAGCACGAAGCGCCGGTCCCTCTTTCGCACATCCGCAATTTTTGCATCATCGCGCATATCGACCATGGCAAGAGCACATTGGCCGATCGTCTGCTCGAACATACGGGCACGGTAACGCTGCGCGACATGCGTCAGCAGCTCCTCGATGGCATGGACCTTGAGCGGTCGCGTGGCATAACGATCAAAGCTAAAGCGGTCACGCTGCGCTATACCTACAAGGGCGAGGTATATGAGCTGAACTTGATCGATACACCCGGCCACGTCGATTTTCAATACGAAGTCTCGCGCAGTTTAACCTGCTGCGAAGGGGCCCTGCTGCTGGTCGACGCCTTTCAGGGAGTCGAAGCTCAGACCATGGCCAATGCCTATGCGGCCATGGACCACAACCTGAAGATCATTCCCGTCATCAATAAGATCGACTTGACCTACGCCCGCGTCGACGAAGTGATCGACGAAATGGAGCAGTCCCTCGCGATCGATCCATTTGAAGTGGTCAAGTGCAGCGCCAAAGCGGGCATCGGAATCGAGGAGCTGTTGGCCGCCATCATCGAGCGCGTGCCGCCTCCCAAGGGCGATCCGCAGGCACCTCTGCAGGCAATGGTGTTCGATTCCCACTACGACGATTTCCGCGGGGCGATCACCTATGTACGTCTGATGCAGGGTACCGTCAAACTCGGCCAGAAGATCCGATTGGCGCGGGCCAAGGCCGAATACGAAACGTTGGAAATAGGCCAGTTCATCCCCAAGCGGCGGCCTATCGATATGCTTCAAGCCGGCCAGGTAGGCTATCTGATCGGCAACATAAAATCGCTCAAAGATGTGCACATCGGCGACACGGTCACCGACGCTGGGCCCAGAGCGGCCGAGCCGCTGCCGGGCTACCTGCAGCCCAAACGCATGGTCTACTGCGGATTGTATCCCAGCGATGGACAGGACTTCAGCGAGCTTCGCGATGCGCTGGAAAAACTGAGCATCAATGACCCTAGTTTCGAATTTGCGCCAGAGACCAGCGAGGCTCTGGGATTCGGCTTCCGCTGCGGTTTTCTAGGCTTGCTGCACATGGAGATCGTGCAACAGCGTCTGGAAAATGAATGCGACGTCGACCTCGTGCAAACTGCTCCCAACGTCACCTACGAAGTCCTCAATCGCAAGGGTGAAGTGGTCGAAATTCACAAGCCTCAAGATGTTCCCGATCCGGGTGATATCGAGGAGTTTCGGCAGCCCATCGTGCGTGTTAACTTCGTCGTCCCCAATGACCAAATTGGCCAAGTCATCAAACTTTGCCAGGATCGACGCGGTTTGCAAAAAGGGACCGAGTATCTGTCGACCACGCGAGCCATGGTGACGTACGATCTACCGTTGGCTGAAGTCATCTACGACTTGCATGACAAGCTCAAGAGCGCGACGCGCGGCTATGGTACGATGGACTATGAACTGCTCGGCTACGAAGCGGGCGACTTGGTGCGGATGGACATTTTGGTCAACGGCAATCGCGTCGATGCTCTGAGCGTGATCTGCGACCGCCGCGATGCCGACCGGCGCGGCCGAGCTGTGGTCAAGAAGCTCAAGGAGGAAATCGACCGCCATATGTTCGAAGTCGCCGTGCAGGCCGCGATTGGCTCACGCGTCATCGCCCGCGAAACCAAACCAGCCCTGCGCAAGAACGTGACCGCTAAATGCTACGGCGGTGATATCTCGCGCAAGCGCAAGCTATGGGCCAAGCAGAAAGAGGGCAAGAAGCGCATGAAGAGCATCGGCTCGGTCGATATTCCCCAAAGAGCCTTCATGGCCATCCTAGATACCGGAGCGGAATAGTCCCCTGGGTCGCTTGGCTTTAAGGTTGCTTGGCTTTAAGGTTGCTTGGCTTTAAGGTTGCTTTTTGGCCACCAGCACCCTGCAATTTCTGCAATAATAGCTATACTCGTTGTCGAATTACATCCGGCGCACTATAAGTGGCACCTCTTTAGCCGCACATTCTGGTATTCTCCCGCCTGCACGGCGGGTTTTCGGGGAGAGTCGCGCGACGCGGATTTTTGCAATCGATTCATTTACAGTTGATATACGTTTGGGAGAAATAGTGCATGAGCGGGCAAGGCGACGGGCGTATCGATACAGTCATGGTGGAAGACCGGCTTTTCCCACCCAGTGCAGAGTTTTCTTCGCAAGCTCGTATTAAAAGTTTGGAAGAGTACCAGCAGCTATACGATCGCGCGGCCGCAGATCCCGAGGCCTTTTGGGCCGCTGAAGCCCGAGAGCACCTGCACTGGTTTGAACCGTTTACCAAGACACTGCAGTGGGACAGCCCCGACGCTCAGTGGTTTGTGGGAGGCAAGACCAACGCCAGCTACAACTGTTTGGACAAGCAGATTGCCGACGGCCATGCCGATCGCGTCGCCATCATCTGGGAGGGAGAACCGGGGGACACCCGCACATTGACCTACACAGAACTGCATCGCGAGGTATGCCTGTTTGCCAATGGGCTCAAGAGCCTCGGGGTCCAAGCCGGCGATGTGGTCAGTATCTACATGCCGATGACGCCCGAACTGGCGGTCGCCATGCTGGCCTGTGCGCGGATCGGCGCGATCCATTCGGTGATCTTCGCTGGATTTTCGGCCGAGGCCATCGCCGACCGCAATCAAGACGCATCGGCCAAGGTCATGCTTACTAGCGATGGGCTTTATCGGCGCGGTAAAGTGCTACCTCTTAAAGAGACCGTCGATGAAGCGCTCAGCAAAAGCCCGTCGGTAGAGAAGTGCGTTGTGTTGCGTCGCGTCAACAATGCGATAGATATGCAGACAGGCCGCGACGTTTGGTGGCACGAACTGGTGGAGTCCGTCAGCGACGATTGTCCAGCCGAGCCGCTCGATAGCGAAGCTCCGCTGTTCATCCTGTACACCAGCGGGTCGACGGGTTCGCCCAAAGGGATTCTGCACACCACCGCTGGCTACAATCTATTTGCCAAACGCACCTTTGAATGGGTCTTCGACCATCGCGCCGACGATGTATTTTGGTGCACGGCCGACTGTGGTTGGATCACTGGGCACAGCTACGTGGTCTACGGACCCTTGTCCGCTGGTGCGACCGTGGTGATGTATGAAGGCGCGCCTAACTTCCCCGCCGAAGATCGCTTTTGGGAGCTGATTGAGAAATACCGCGTGACCGTGCTGTACACCGCCCCGACTGCCATCCGCACCTTTATCAAGTGGGGCGACGAACACGTTGAAAAGCACGACCTGAGCAGCTTGCGTCTGCTCGGCAGCGTCGGCGAAGGGATCAACCCCGAGGCTTGGATGTGGTATCAAAAGAAGATTGGCGGCGAACGCTGTCCGATTGTGGATACCTGGTGGCAGACCGAAACGGGTGGCATCATGATGTCGCCACTGCCCGGAGCCATCGCTACCAAACCGGGAAGCTGCACCAAGCCGCTGCCCGGCATTCGCCCGCGAATTATCGGCGAGGATGGCTCGGACCTACCGCCGGGATCGGGAGGTATGCTGTGCATCGACTACCCTTGGCCCGGCATGCTGCGCGGTATCTGGAGAGACGCCGAACGCTACACTCACCAGTATTGGGCGCGGTTTCCAGGCATGTATTTGACAGGCGACAATGCGCGGCAGGATGGCGACGGCTACTACTGGATCATGGGCCGCATCGATGATGTCATCAACGTGTCGGGCCACCGCCTGAGCACGATCGAAGTCGAAAGTGCGCTAGTCTCGCATCCGGCCGTTGCCGAAGCGGCGGTGGTTGGCAAGCCCGACGAGATCACGGGCCAAGCCATCGCTGCCTTTGTCACCGTCAAGTCGGGCGAGCCCGACGAGGCCCTGCGGCAAGCACTCAAACAACACGTCCGCAAGGAGATCGGCGCGCTGGCTCAACCCGCTCAAATCCGCTTTACCAGCTCGCTTCCAAAAACGCGCAGTGGCAAGATCATGCGTCGTCTACTGCGCGATATCGCCAGTGGCAAAGAGCAGGTCGGCGACACTTCGACACTCGAGGACTACTCCGTCTTGGCTAGCTTGCGCACCGACGAAGACTAGACCGGTGCGACAGCAAAAGGACTTGACAAACGCGCGCCGCGCAAGTTAGCTATCAGCAGCAGTTAATCCGTCGCACCAAGCATCGATTATGAACTCGTACTCCACATTTTCGCACTCGACATTATTTTCGCACTCAACGTTATTTTCGCACTCGACGTTATTTTCGCACTCGAGGTTACAGCCGGCCGCCGCCGTGGCACCACA
>JBEBXX010000166.1:0-5834 GCA_040391435.1 Aureliella helgolandensis
CAGCACTGACGGAGCTGCCACTCGCAAGCCTCGCACCGGCGCTGAAGCTGCATCGGTACGCAATTCAATTGCACATGCAAGGCTATCGGCTGAAGCAGGTTTGGCTGCGCTCTTGGCTTCTGCGACAGGCTGCGTTTTGGGCGGATACCAGTGGCGCGTCCCGAGCTCATACAACACCGCCTCAGGTTCGCTCGCAGGCTGCCCTTCTCCGAGCGTCGACTGCAGCAGCGATCCGAGCGACTGTAGCGCTTTGCCGCCGGTCGGCCGCGTAGTCATGTACAGCGCATGCCGGGCGCGTGTCATAGCTACATATAGCAAGCACAGCGATTCATTGACACCCCGCTCCTTATCTACTGTGAAAGCGGTCTGCCAATCGATTGGCAATACCGCTTGCAACTGAGCATTCATGTATCGCAACACGCCGCTGGGCGGTTCGCAAGGATCGCTGCCGCGCAGCACAAACAGTCTATTGGCAGACGACAGATCGATATCCAAATCTGGTAAAAAAACCGCGTCGAACTCTAGGCCCTTGCTCTTATGGACCGTCATCACTTTTACTTGCGACTCCGTCGGCAGCGCTACCCGCCCACGCAGGATCGCCTCTTCAAAATCGCGCAGTCGACCGCGATAGCTCGGTTGGTATTCATGCGCCGCGCGGATCAACTGTTCCAAGCGATGCTGGTCCCACCACGACAGGTGATCAGCCAATTGATCGGCCACTTGAGCTATGGCCTGCCCCAGACCTCCGCGAACGACCAGTGTGCGAAACCAGTGGGCAAGCATGTCGGGCTGCGCAGTTGCCGAGTAGGGCAGCCACTGGGCCAGCGGAGAAGTGGCCACATGGTAAGCGCAGCGTCCATCGCCTGGATGATCGGCCATGTGCAGTAGCGACAGAACTAGCTCTACGGCGACGGAATCATTTAGCGGATTGCCGCCATCCTGGCTGGCCGACACTTCCAACTCGCGCAGCAAACCGATCATCCGTCCCACATCGGCATTGGTGCGAAAAAGCACGCCGATGCTGGCGTCGCTCTCGGCTACCAACTCCGCAATCTGGCGCGCTGTGAAGTCCAAGAAAAGCGTCTGCCGCGTTTCGCTGCTAACATCTCGGTCGGCCTTGGGGCCGTTCTGCAATCGGACATAGCCCGCAATGCCATTTCGCGCGGTGCGGTGTTCAGGGAAATCAGCCATCCAACGCTTGCCGACCGCGTCGCAGTTGGAATAATTCTCATGCTTGGTCAAGTTGGAAAAGACCTCGTTGACCGACTGCATGACTTGCGGACTGCTGCGGAAGCTTTGACTCATCTGCGACTGTTGGAGTTGCTCTACAGAGAGTCCTACGGAATCAAAAATCTCAGCCACGCCGCCGCGCCAGCCGTAGATCGCCTGTTTGGTGTCGCCTACGCAGAAGAAGGATCGATCGGCGCTCGCCCCACCACCAAGTGGACTGGCTAGCGGTCTTAAAATTTGCCACTGCTCTGGTGCCGTGTCTTGGAATTCGTCGAGCAGCAGATGCTGCACATTGCAGTCCAGCCGGAAGGCTAGGCGGGAGGCGGCCAAGCCAGTCGTGGCCGCAGCGGACGTGCGCCCGTTCGTCGACTCGACTTCCCGACCGCCGCGCTGCGTTACGCTCTGTCGCCCGTTCTGACTTGCGCTGCCTTGCCCCTGCATGATCCAACGCGACAGATAGTGGCTGACATCTTGAAATGCCAGCGAGCGACGCCGGCGAATCGAGGAGCTGTACTCGCTGTCATAAGCCTGCAACAGTTGGTAGCTGGCCAATGTCTGATCGCGACGAATCGGCAGCAATTCTGCGGCTGCTCTTTCGTGCAGCGTTCGCAACGCGGTGGTCAGGCTATCCGGTAACGGGCTACTGTAGTAGCTCGGCTCGACGGCCTAGATATTTTTGTAGATCCCATGCGCGATGTCCGCTTCCCAATCTCCGATGCTGGCCAACAGGTGCAGCGCGACCAACTGCTTTTGCGCATTCTTGTTAACCGATCCTGATTTGTTATTCAGCCGAGTCTGCTCCAGAGTCAGCAGCGCCGATTCAACCGCCTGCTCCGACGGGGCGGCTGGTATTGGCAACTGATCCCAGGCCTCGGCTTCGGCCGTTCGAAACAGGGAGTAGCCAGCGGCAACCGTTTGGCGGATTTGCTCTGAGATCTGCCGCGCCGATTCCCCCTTGGATAACATCCGCACTAAAGTTACCAGCGTCTTGCGATCGTGATTATCCAGCATTTGACCGATGGCCTGCAACTGTACTTGCGATTCCATGACGGGATCAAGCGGCGTCCATCCAGGCGGCAGACCCATCTCTAAACTAAACGTCCGCGCGATCTGCGCAAAGAAGCTGTCCAGCGTGCCAATCCGCAGGCGATGGATCGAACGCGTCACGCGGCGCAGCGCCGCCAGACAGGCAGCGGCCGACGTATCCACGCCGGGGAGATGCTCGGCGAGTTCTAAACGTCGCGCTTCATCCAGGCAGCCCTGGGCTAATCGCTGCAGCACGCGATGCATGATCTCGCCCGCTGCCTTGCGCGTGAACGTGCTGGCGAGAATTGTGTCCACCTCTTGACCCGACAGAATAATCTGCAGCAGACGATTGGTTAGTTGAAAGGTTTTACCCGTTCCCGCCGAAGCGCGGATGAGCAATGGTTCGAAGCTGGGGCGTAGATGCTCCGCCTGCTGCAGCATGCGCTGCGCCTCAGCTACCGTCTGCGAAGAGACTCGAGTCGGATGCGCTATGTAGCGCGCCGTGCGGCGCAGCGGCGGATCAACTTGGACTCTCTGTACATTGGTTTGACAGATGCGTGCAAAGTCGTCGTATCTGGGTACACCCAGTTCTTCCGGCCAGAATTCTCCGGCGGCTACCTGCGACGCAATGCGATGCGCTAGTGCTTCGGCCTCTTCAAGCTGCGCTGCAGTGAACTCGGCAGGGTAGAATCCCACGTCGGTCGCCTGCTTAGGCAATGCGATGTACCCCAGCGAGGGATTGTCCCCTACGCCCAAATGCCGCGCTACCGGGCGATACAATGGCAACTGCAAATCCTGCCAGCCCTGTGCTTTGCTCCAGTGAACGCTGAGCGGCTGCTTGGCGCTGTCACTGGTTTTGTAATCCCAAATTGCCCAGCGACCGGTGGCCGGGTGATAGTCGATGCGATCGATACGGCCGATCAACCGCATCTGCTGGCCGATCCCCAACAGCAGGTTATCCTCATAGGACACGCCCTGCTCGGTGAAGCGGATCTCCCAACCCTCGGCAGCCCGCTGCGCCTGCTTGGGAGCAAACGCGCGCAGCCGCATCTCTGCCTGTTCTACTTGTATAAGCACTGCCGCCGGCGGGTTGGGACCAAACCGCACAGCGACCACATCGTGTAGACTGGATATCAAATACTCTTCGATCGCTTCAACATCGGCACTGCTGGCCAGCCCGCCTTCTCCTAGGCGCTGCAGAGTATCGTGCAGCAGATCACCAAACATGCGAGCGTCCAGCTCTGCAGCCGCATCGCCATCGTCTCGCAGCTTGAGCACGTGCCCCAAGTAATAGCGGTAGGGACAAGCCAGGAAGTCGCGAAAAGCGGTTACTGTTAGGGACCGCGGCAACCGTCCCTGCTCCGGCCGAGGTATCTCCAGCCGACTCGCACCGCCCACTTTCTTCCAGCGTCTGGCGACCGCCGGGAGCACGTCGACCGCATCCTCTTTAACTAAATGCAGCACCCGATCGGGGAGCTGCGCCAGGTTGCAAGCCATCAACAGCCGACTAGGCACCAGCGGATCTCCGTTGGCATCGGCCTTACCTACGATCAGGCGCACGTGCTGGCGCGTATGCAACATGACCTGCAATGCATACATATCGCGCGCGTAGCGTCGAGTGTTGTCCATCATGCCCAACTGCCGCCGCAATCCGTTGGGAAGAAATGCGTCCGCGTTGGAGCTCTCCGGAACCACCCCGTCATGAATGCCCGTCAGAATCAAGACAGGCGCATCATCCAGGCCCAGTTCAAGCCAGCCCAGCATTTCTATAGCTGAGCCACTGGCCGGTTCGGGAACCAATTGACCGGAGATGCTTCGCAGCAGCCAATCGATCAACTCAGACACAGTCATCGACGGTTCTAGCTCAGGCGGTATGTCACGCAGCGAGAGTATGGCTGCGCATAATTGGCTGGCGGCCGAGTACAGCGGACCTTGTATTGGATCGTCTAGATCGACCATCTGGTTTGCGTAGGCGGCTGTCATAACTCGCAACAGCGAATCGACCCACTGCGAGACCGGCTGGGACTGTGCAGTCAGGGGTGCGAGCCACTGTGCGATAGCCTGCTTGACGACCGTATACACCTCGGCAGCCTGTCCCAGCCTCGGCTCTTGATTGACAAACTCATCGACTCGCTTGGGAAGTGCTGCTTGATAGTAGTCATCGAGTTTGGCCAACCAATCTACCGGCAGAGTAGCGTTAGCAGCACGGAACATCGTCGGCATGACCGGGTGCCGCACCAGTGCCGCCAAGGCAGTAAAACTGCGCGCGTCGATGTAATCGCCTAGCAAAGTTAGCAACAGAGCTGGCTCGGATTGCGCAAGCGGCGTGCCAGGTCCATAGCGGGCAATCTGACCAGCCTGCTTCAAGTGCAGCTTCAGTTCGTCCACTAATCCAGCGTCTGCAACGCCCAGCGTTACGTCCCGAGCATGGTAGCCGTCGGACAATTCAGCCAAGCAGCCACACGTCAAATCGGCTTGATCCGCGGGCGAGTTGCCGACCAGTAAACACTCGTCGGGAAGCTCCAATTCGAAATCCGACCATAGCGGACTTTGCAAACTGCCAAATTCGTCGAACAGATGCGCGGACGACTCCGGCGCGGCGATCCAAATCGCAACCCGCCCAGCGATCTGTTCCAAGAAACCGCGTTGAGTACGATTCAAATCGACACAGCTCACCACCACAATTCGCTTATCCGCCACTGGCTCGCGAAATTCAAGTGCACACAGTCGCGCGGTCTGGATGTCCCACAACTGCTGTGCATCGAGTGTAGCCAAATAGCGAGTCTGGATGCCCGATAGAACCTGCCACCGCAGGCGCTCTGATGAATCGCCTACTGAAGCCAGGACTTGCTGGAAGCTCAGTCCATCGCTGGCCAGCTCGCGGTGGATTCCAGAAAACATCTTGGCCAGTTCCAACCACTGCTGCACCGCTGTGGCCGCGGGAGGTGCCGGGACGATATGCGTCAATTCCGCCGTCGGCGTATCTCGCAACGCTTTCATCCATGCCAATTGCTGAACTAAATCACTAGCAAACGGGAACTTGGCCAAGTACAGGTGCTCTGGCAGCGTGCCGACCGTCACGATCTGCGGAGGATACAGAATCAGCTCGTGCGCGCGAGCCGCTAGCGCCAGAAGCTCTCCGAGTCGACGCCGTGCTAGTCCACCCGGCAGCACGATGATCACCTGCCGCATGTCCCAGTTATCGCCCACCACATATTCGCTGCGCAACTGCTCGACGACGCGTGGTAACGTGGGCTCATCCCAACCCAACCAACGCCGCTCCGGAGAAGTCTGGGCACTGGTAGTTTTAACCGCAGGCTGCGAGCCTGAATGTTTGACGCGGGCCATAGCGAGATTCCGTGCAATGTGATGAGCTGTCCGACGCGCACAGCGACATCACGATCTATACGCAGCCATGCAGCCTCCGGCAATAGTTGTAGTCGAATGTTATAGTCGAATCCCCAACTCTTGCGAGACTGTCGACTTCGCCGGAAGGGGACGCACAGATGGAATCAATCGCTCCGCAACGGCCAGGCTCCCAAATAGTGAAACACCAAACACGACATCGCCCAGCAACG
>JBEBXX010000167.1:0-5831 GCA_040391435.1 Aureliella helgolandensis
TATCTTGTCAAAGATCTCATCAACCCCTTTTAGATAAATATAGTTGGAAGTTAGGAATCGATGACAAGGCAACGTGTGGTGGTGATTGGTGGCGGATTGGCTGGCTTGGCAGCTACCATGAAGCTTTGTGAACTGGGCATCGCGGTCGACTTGATCAGTCTGACGCCCGTTAAGCGTTCGCACAGCGTGTGCGCTCAAGGTGGCATCAACAGTTGCAATGACCAGACGCGGCAACTGGGCGATTCCGAGTGGAAGCACTTTGACGACACAGTCTATGGCGGCGACTTTCTGCAGCATCAGCCGCCGGTCAAGGAGATGTCTTACTGGGCACCCAAGATCATCGACTTGATGGACCGTTTAGGCGTCACGTTCAACCGCACGCTCGAGGGCTTTATCGACCGACGCCGTTTCGGTGGCACGCTCTACAAGCGTACCGCATTTGCCGGAGCGACCACTGGCCAGCAACTGCTGTATGCATTGGACGAACAGGTTCGCCGATGGGAGACCGAAGGACTGGTTCGCAAGTTCGAATTTTGGGATTTCCTGGGGCCGATGACCGACGACGCCGGCCGCTGTGTGGGGGCCGTGGCTCAGGACATGGTCTCCATGCAAATCCGGGCTTTCCCAGCCGACGCTACTATCGTGGCTTCTGGCGGAAGCGGCCTGCTCTACGGTCGCTCTACCATGTCGGTCTTTTGCAACGGCAGCGCGGCCAGCCGCTGCATGCAAGCCGGTGCCAAGTACGCCAACGCCGAGTTTGTCCAAGTCCATCCCACGGCGATTCCAGGCGCGGATAAATTGCGGCTGATGAGCGAATCGGCTCGCGGCGAAGGTGGCCGTGTGTGGGTCCCACGCAAAGCGCAGGATCCGCGACCCGCTAAAACCATCCCGGAAGCCGAGCGCTATTATTTCCTCGAAGAACGCTATCCAGAGTATGGCAACCTGGTACCGCGCGATATCGCGACCCGCGAAATCTTTGACATCTGCGTTAACGAAGGTTTGAGCGTAGAACGCGACCGAATGTGCGTCTACTTAGACCTGACGCACATCGAGCGCAGCGAATTGGATCGCAAGCTGGGTGGCATTCTGGAGATCTACGAGAAATTCCAGGGCGTTGATCCGCGGTCGGTGCCGATGAAAATTTTCCCGGCGGTGCACTATACGATGGGCGGCCTGTGGGTGGGCTACGCTAAGAACGCGCAGGGTGGCCTCGCGCCCGCCAATCCGGCAAACCAAATGACCAATATCCCCGGGCTGTACGCTATTGGAGAGTGCGACTACCAGTACCACGGGGCGAACCGGTTGGGCGCCAATTCGCTGTTGAGCTGCATCTTTAGCGGCTTGTTCGTGGCCCCCTGCATCGAGACTTATATCAAGTCTCACAAGAGTGTGGCGGCCGAGTTGCCCAGTTCGCTATTTCAGCAGGCGGTTACTCAGCATGAGACCCGGCACAACAAACTGCTGACCGGCGATGGCGGCGAGAACCCTTACCTGCTGCACCAGGAGTTGGGCGACGTGCTGACGCGCGCAGCCACGGTTGTTCGCCACAACGACCAGCTCGACGACGCGCTGCTCAAACTCGACGACATGCAGCAGCGCGTCAAGCGTTGCTCGCTGAGCGACACGGGCAGTTGGACAAACCAAAATGTCATCTTCACCAAAGCCCTGCAGGACATGTTCCCGCTGGCCAAAGCGATCGTTAAGGGCGCGCGCTTGCGCGACGAATGCCGCGGAGCTCACTTCAAACCTGAATTTGCAATGCCCAGCCTAAAGGAACAGGACCCTGTGGCCCGACGGCGTGAAGCCGAGCAGTGGTGCGACCGCTTTGAAGCCAACAATGCCAAATTCCTAAAAACTTCCATTGCGACACTCAGCGGCGACGATGTCGAAATTACGTACGAAGATGTAGATACGACCAGCATCCCGCCGCGGCCACGACTCTACGGGCTGGTCGGTGCCGAAGTTATCGAGGATGTTTGGAGCGCTCGTCAGGCAGCCAAAGATCAAGCTCAAGGCGCTGCCGTCGCGGGCAGTTAAGATAAATTTACTAGCTAGTGCTCCGGCACAGATAAAAGCTGAGGTCGGTTCGCCGCGAGCCGACTCGGAAAACTTTGACAAAGCACTGGCAGCCTAAAAATTCTCAAATTCATTCCATGCTTGGATGTTACATCATGCATAACGCAGACGCGGACCATACCGCACAGAGCGAACGTCGCCCAGAAAAGATCAACGTCCGGATATTGCGACAGGACGGTCCGGGACAACCGTCGTATTGGCAACGACACCAGATCCAGTACGAAGACAATATGAACGTGATCAGCGTCCTGCAAAGGATCGCCGCTCAAGCCACCACGGTCGAAGGAGAGCACACTGCTCCAGTAGCCTGGGATTGCGGCTGTCTAGAGGAGGTCTGCGGGGCCTGCACGATGGTCATCAATGGCCGCGTCCGACAAAGCTGCTCGGCACTAGTCGACCGACTGCTGCAAGACAATCCAACCGAGATTGAATTGCAACCCATGAGCAAATTTCCCGTTGTGCGGGATTTGATGGTCGACCGTACGCGTCTGTTCACTGGGCTAAAACGCATCAAAGCCTGGGTTCCGGTGGACACCTACAATGACATGGGCCCTGGACCGCGCCAGTCGCGCGAGCAGCAGGAGGAAGCCTATCCGCTGAGCGAATGCATGAGCTGTGGCTGCTGCCTTGAGGCCTGCCCACAGTATTTAAAGATCGAGGTTCATCGGCGGCCCAGCGAGTCGGATGAGCAATTTGAGCAGCGCAAGGCGGATGCCCACAACCAAGGTTTCGTTGGTGCTGCGATCATCAGTCAGAGCGTCTTATTCAATAACAATCCCACCGGTAAGAACAACAAAAGTGAGCGGCTCGATGCGCTGACCGGTCCCGGTGGCGTTCAGGCCTGCGGGAATGCGCAAAACTGCGTGGCGGTGTGCCCCAAGCATATCCCGTTGACGCGTTCCATTGCGCGCTCGGGCCGAGAGGCAACTATCCACGCTTTTAAGAAGATTTTTGACAAGTAGTACGCGTACCGCTGGAGTGCGAGCCTAAATGACAAAGTCGCAATTGGTTCTGGGCTGTCATCACGGCTTGGCCCTTTTAGACATGAGCCAGTGCCGCCGCTAAAGTATGGCTACTGCGGCATCGCCCGCGGGCTGCATACGACCTGCTTAGTGGTCGGCTATTTACGTAATGGAGCGGTTGGCGTTGAAGAGACTCGGCTTAACCGCACTAAAACTGGCCATCCCCGCTGGCTTATTCGTCTATCTCCTGTGGAGCGTTCCCGCAGAGGACTACAGCGCGTTTTGGAGTCAGCCAAAGCGCTGGGAACTGCTGTTGGCCGCGCAGCTACTAGCTCTGGTAGCGACCGTCACCAGTATCTTGCGGTGGCGCTTGCTGGTGCTGGCCTTTGGCATTCCATTTACGGTCCGCGAGGCCTTGCGTCTGGGATTCTTGGGCTACCTGCTGAATTTTGTCTCCTTTGGTAGCGTCGGCGGCGATGTCTTCAAGGCTATTCTGGTAGCCCGCGATCGGCCAGAGAAGCGCCCCGAGGCGGTAGCCAGCGTGCTACTGGACCGTGCCATCGGTCTGATGGGCCTATTGATGTTGGCATGGCTCACGCTGGTATTATTTGCGGGGCATATCCAGTCGCCGCTGCTGGTGGGCATCCAGCGCGGCGCGGCGGTGTTCACCGCCGTCTCCATATTTGGTTTAGCAGCCGCGGTATTTGCCGGTGCTTGGTTCGATCGCATCATTTATAGGGTGGCTGCATTGCCGGTTGTCGGTGAGACGCTCGGTCGCATGGCCCGGGCTGTTCGCCAGCTACGCGGCTCGCCGCAAGTCCTGGTGTGGATGGTCGGCTTGGCCGTTGGCGTGCATACTCTGCTGGCAACGACCATCTACTTAATCTCGTGCGGGATCTATGCAGATCATCCGACGCTACAGCAGCACCTAATGGTGGTGCCTCCCGGCATGGCGGCCGGCGCGCTCCCCTTGGCGCCGGGGGGCATTGGCGTGCAGGAGGGAGCGCTGGCAGGATTGTTCCACCAACTGCCCGATCTGCCGGCCAAGTTTTCGGCTGTGCTTGTAGCCACCGTCTATCGACTGATCACCATCACCATTGCTGGCATTGGCATTGCTTTCTACTTGGCTAGCCATGGGCGAGAGTTTGAGTTTGTGCGCGAGGCGGAGGCATAGCTGAGGAGAGCCTTCATTTTTTGCAAATCATAGCTGCGTTTGGGGACTGGGCAAGAAACGGCGTTGGCACAGCTTGGCATAATACGCTAAACTGGCGACACTTCAGCGGCGCGGACATTCCCGCGCGAGTGATTGAAGCTAGCGCACACCAAGGAAGGACAGGCCATGGCCAAGGAATCATTCCGCTTCATCCATGCCAGCGATTTTCATCTGGAGCGGCCTCTCCAGGACATCCTCGATCTACCTGAGAACTTGAAAAAGACGCTCGTCGAAGCGCCCTGGAAGGCTGCGGAAGCGGTCTTTGAGCACGCGGTCGTGGAAAACGTTGACTTCGTTATCCTGTCTGGCGATTTGCTCAATCCCTTGACGTGTGGCGCGCAGGGTGTGGCGTTCTTGCTGGACCAGTTCGAAGCTTTGCGCCAGCGAGGTATTCAAGTCTACTGGGCAGGAGGCACGGTCGACGACCCCGAGCGTTGGCCTGACGCGGTGAACTTGCCGAACAATGTGCATGTATTTTCTAAGCAGGAGGTGGAACAGCTCACCTTCCGTCGCCATCAAACGCCACTGGTCACGTTGTTGGGGCGCAGCAGTCAAGGTGCAGAAAACGTGCGGGCTGCTGAATATGCCCACGACCCGGACGACAACTTTGTGATTGCCGTCGCGTTTGGTCAGGCCGACAGCGAAACGTTGGCTGCTGAACGCATCGACTACTGGGCGCTGGGTGGTCAGCATCAGGCCGAGAGCCTACAGGGGGAACAGCCGGCAATTCGCTACTGTGGGACACCTCAGGCGCGGTCGCTGAGCGAACCTGGCGAGCACGGTTTTGTACTGGTAGACGTCGACGCGCAGCGCAACTTGCAAATCCATTTTATCGGCATCGACCTCGTCCGCTATGCGACGCAAGACATTGACGCGGACGACGTGGCCCTGGGACGCGATCTGCGCCAACTGCTGTCCAAACGTGTAGCCCGCCTGCAGAGCGAAGCTTCAGGGCGACACTTGTTAGTCAAATGGCGCGTGCATATGGATCTAGAGAACGCTGCGGTGGTCGGCCCCACCGCGGTGGAAGATCTGCTGGGTTGGTTGCGACGCGAATTCGGACACGGCCAGCCGAGTTGTTGGTCACTGGAGATGGAAGTCCTGCCACCCAAAGAATTGCCGGCCAAATGGAAAGAGGAAGACACGATTCTGGGTGACTTCCTGCGGACCGCTGCCGCCCATCGCAAGGACGCCGGCAAGCGCGTGAATTTCAAGCCGACCATCGACGCGGAAACCCCGGCGTCGAGTGTCTGGCAATCCTCGCTCTCCGGGGCGTCGCCCATCGCGACCCTTGAAAAGAGCACTCTCTTGGGCGTTGATCTATTACGTGGCCACAAAGTTGACCTAGTGGCCTCCACGAGGCGTTTCGGAGGATCCGAAAAATGAGAATCAAAGACATACAAATCGATGGCTTCGGCGTTTGGTCGGGCCTGTCGGTGCACTCCATGCCCGACACAATGACGGTGTTCTACGGACCAAATGAAGCCGGTAAAACGACATTGATGCATTTTCTGCGGACGATGTTCTACGGCTTCACCGAACATCGTCGCATGCGTTACCTACCGCCCGTTTACGGCGGA
>JBEBXX010000168.1:0-5830 GCA_040391435.1 Aureliella helgolandensis
TGCCCCCCGTGTACTGGAACAAACAGGCATGACCCGCCACGTCGGCCTGCAAAATGGCATAGGGAATGAGCTGTTTGAAACTGGGGTCTTCTTCAACCGCACTGCGCGGGCGGAATTGCATGTGGTGTGGGTCGAGCAGTGCTCCCAATGCATCGCTGCAGAATGGCCGGAAGCCACTAAATGTGCCCAGCAGCTCCAGTCGCTGTTCAGGGATCACTAGCACGTGCTCTTCGCTCGCAGCATGTTCGTTGGGAGGTGATGTAGTCGTCAATGCAAATCTCGTGGTAGGGGAACAGTCGGTTTGGCAAACAGCGAAAAGGCTCTGCTAAAATTCGATTATAGCGGATCGCTGGCCGGGCACGAATGCCGCATAGGCCACTACGCACGTGCACAAGCACAACGCGGATTTCAGGTGGGTGGCTACAGGATGAGCATGCAGTCGCCGTAGCTATAGAAGCGATAGCGTTGTTCGATGGCTTCTTGGTAGGCTTGCAAAATTAGATCGCGACCAGCGAAGGCACAGACCAGGACTAGCAGCGTGCTTTTCGGCAGATGGAAATTGGTCATCAGTCCATCGATAGCTAAAAACTCATAGGACGGCTTGATGAAAATATCGGTCTCCCCCTGCCACGCATTGAGGGCCTGGGTGGTTTCTTGCGCGGCGGCTTCGAGCACGCGAGTCGAGGTGGTACCGACAGCGATAATGCGGCCGCCATGCTCGCGGCACTGACGCAACTTCTCTGCGGTTGCCTCGGGCAGTTCTCCGCGCTCGCTGTGCATCTTGTGCCCGCTCAGACGCTCCGCCGAAACTGGCCGGAATGTTCCCAGACCGACGTGTAGCGTGACGGCGGCCGTGATCGTGCCGCGGTTTTGCAGATGCCGAATTAAGTCGCTGGTGAAGTGCAGACCCGCCGTCGGAGCAGCCACCGATCCGGGTTGTCGAGCATAGACGGTTTGATAGGAAGTGATGTCCTGATCGACCATATGTCCCTCGCGAATATACGGCGGCAGCGGCACGCGGCCGAAGCGCTCGAGCAATTCTTGCGAGCTGATCGATTCGTCGATGCGGCGGACGGCCAAGTGTCCATCATCGAGCCGCGCAATGACGCTGAGCACCACCTCTTCGCGACCATCTTTGTCTTTCAGGGTGATGGTTTCTCCGGCAGTCAAGTGACCACGTGTCTTGCTGAGAATTTCCCATACCCCATTGGCATCCTCGCGCAGGTACAGCCCCTCCCACTTACCACCGGTCGAGGTTCGCAGGCCCACGAAACGAGCAGGGATGACTTTGGAATTATTGAGCACCAGTGCGTCGCCGGGCTCAATCAAGTCGGGAAGATCGCGGACGTAGTGGTGCGAGATGGACTGCGTCTTGCGGTCGATGACCATCAACCGCGCATCGATGCGGTGATCCAGTGGATGCTGCGCGATCAACTCCCGCGGTAACTGGTAGTTGTATAATTCCAGTCTGTCCTGATCGATGTCCACTTCGCGCATGAATGACTCCGTTTTAGAAAACTAAACATCCCTCGGCCGCCGCGCCGGGCAAACTAGGATACCAAACACGCTAGAATGCGAAACTGCGCTGCGTGATTGTTTTTGTGCTGGAGCGGCGATCTACTGTTGTACCAGAGCTAGCTGCGTTTCGGAACGCACAGCAGGCACAGCATGGCCGAGCCTCGCCGGCTAGGCGATGCATAATTTGAAAGAATACGCTGCCGATGCGCATCGCGCTGGTAATCACTGAACTTCATCCGGGCGGTGCGGAGAAATGCTGCGTCAATTTGGCTTGTTATCTACAGGCTCGCGGGCATCAAGTAGGCGTGTGGCAGTTGTGGCCTGCACCACCCCCCGATCGTCGTCAGCTCACCGCCCAACTCGACCAGCATGGCATCGCTTGGCGCAGTGGCAACGCGCGCTCAGCCACGCACTTTGTGCGCGCTACGCGTTGGCTCAGACGCGAACTGATTGCCTTCCAACCCGATGCCACGCAATCATTTCTGTTCCATGCAAACCTGTCGGCGGCGCTGGTGCACGGCTTGTCTCCTAGTCGCTTGCCAGGTCGCCTGTACGGCGGTGCGCGAGTCGTACAGCCGGAGCGCTGGCGGCAGAAGCTGCAGTACTGGGCGGCTGGGCGAATGGACAAACTGGTGTGCGTCAGCCCCAGCGTCGCCGAACACTGTCGCCTGCAAGAGGGTATTGCTGTCGATAAGTTGTTGGTGATTCCCAACGGCCTAGACCTGTCTGCCTCGCTTACAGAAAATCCGTCCACAGAAAACCCGTCTGCACAAAATCGGGTCTGCTGGAGCGCGTTCGGATTGCCCAGGCAAGCGCGTGTGCTGCTGTTCGTCGGCCGGCTCACAGCGCAAAAGGGAATCGTGGAATTTATGAGCCGCACCGCGCCCGAGCTGCTGGCGCAACTGCCCAACCACCATCTGGTATTGATGGGGGATGGCGAGCAAGCCGCCGAACTACGCCGCTTGATTGGCCTTTCGGCTGCCGCTGCACGCATACATCTCGTCGGCTGGCAGCCGCAGCCAATGCAGTGGATGCAAGCTGCTGAGTTGCTGTTCCTTCCAACGCGGTACGAAGGCATGCCGAATGTGATCCTAGAAGCCATGGGCGTCGCAAAGCCGGTTGTCAGTTTCGACGTCGACGGCGTGCGCGAGCTGCTAGGGGATGAGGCGACGGCGACTGCCCAAATCGTTCCACCCCGCGATTGGCCCGCCTTTGGGGCTGCCATTGTCGAACTCGCCAATGATCAGGCGCTACAAGTGAGCTGTGGTCAAGCCAATATGCTGAGAGTCCGCCGGCATTTTGATTTAAACGATCAACTGGCGCGGTACGAACAACTGTATCAATCTCTGTGAATGTCGGAGCTTCGCGCATCGTCGCGGGAAATGCCGAAGAGCCGGCTGCAGCGCAAGCCGCGAAGATTTTCGTGCTTCGGCGCACACCGCCCCAGTTCTTGGCGAGTGGTGCTACGACAAACTGTCGAGAAAGGGTCTAAGTTGCTATGAGTATCGAAGTGCTTGCACTGCTCGCCCTGCTGCCGATCGCCGCAGTGGGGCTGCTCCTAGTAGGTCTACGCTGGCCAGCTAGTCGAGCTATGCCTGTGTGCTACGGCTTGGCGGTAATCTTGGCACTGGGCGTGTGGCGGGTGCCGCTAGTGCAAGTTGCCGCGGCATCGCTCAAAGGCATTATTGTCGCGTTCGAATTGCTGTACATTATTTTCGGAGCGATTCTGCTGCTCAATACGCTGCGCGAAAGAAACATCTCCCGGGATCGTCGAGTTCAGGTATTGATCGTGGATTGGTTGTTCGGTTCGTTCATCGAAGGCTCGGCAGGCTTTGGGACGCCGGCTGCCGTGGCCGTACCACTGCTTGTTGGGCTTGGTTTTCCTGCGCTGACGGCGGTGATAGCAGGCATGATGATTCAGTGCACGCCAGTTTCTTTCGGGGCTGTTGGAACGCCGATACTAGTCGGCGTTTCGACGGGGCTGGCTGGACATGGCACGATCGACGAGTTCGCCGCTCGTGAGGGCTTTGAAAGTGGCCGTGGGCTGCTGTGTTTGATCGGCATTCGCGTCGCCTGCTTACACGCTCTGGCTGGAATGATCGTTCCGCTGTTCGTGGTCGCCACAATGACTCGCGTTTTTGGAGCCAATAAAAGTTTCCTTGAGGGGTTGCGATTGTGGCCATTTGCATTGTTTGCAGCTAGCGCTCTGATTGCTCCCTATCTCTTGGTAGCCTGGCTGCTGGGGCCCGAATTTCCCTCGCTACTGGGCGGCTTTATAGGACTGGCCATCGTCATCCCGGCGGCACGAGCTGGCTTTCTAGTGCCTCGTGGCGATCAAGTCTGGGATTTCCCGCCGAGTGAGCAGTGGCCCAGCGATTGGATAGGTACTACGAGTGTAATGTCGGCCGCGGATCAGCCGCGAGAACCGCGATTGTTTGTAGCATGGCTCCCCTACTTGATCGTAGCGGTGCTGTTGGTAGTTACACGGCAGAGGGAGCTGCCGGGAATTAGTTTCTCGCCACAGGCTTGGTGCAAGAGCCTGTGCATTCCATTTAGGAATATCTTGGGTACGGACATCTCGCAGGAGGTGACGCCTCTTTTTCTGCCGGGCACTGTGTTCATCATCGCTTCCGTGTGCGCGGCGGTCCTGCACCGCATGCGGCCGCAGCAGTGCGCAGTGGCATGGAGAGCATCGTGGCGGACTATTGGGGCTGCGTCGGTAGCACTGGTTTTCACAGTGCCCATGGTGCAAGTGTTTATTAATAGTGCGGGTGGAGATGCAGGCTACCAACAAATGCCTCTGGCTCTGGCTAGTGGCGTCAAGGATTTGGTAGGTCACGCCTGGCCGTTGCTGGCCACCTTTATTGGAGGCTTCGGCGCTGCCGTGGCGGGCAGCAATACGGTGAGCAACATGATGTTTGCCCTGTTTCAATACGACGTAGGGCTCAAGCTAGAGCTTGATCCCGTGTGGATCGTAGCTTTGCAAGCGGTGGGAGGCGCTGCAGGAAACACGATTTGCGTACACAATGTAGTCGCCGCTTCGGCGGTGGTCGGACTGATCGGCAAGGAAGGCGTCGTCATCCGCAAGACACTGCCGCTGTTCGCGTTTTACGCGCTGCTGACCGGGCTGATGGGATACGCCATCGTGTGGTGGTGAAAATGATTCGAGTTAAAGCAGGAGACGTGTGGCTATGAGCCCAGTAAAAAAGATCGATACAAGCACTACCAAAGTCGGCTGGATTGGAACAGGCGTGATGGGGGCCAGCATGTGTGGCCATCTGCTCAAGGCTGGATTTGCGACGACGGTCTACACTCGCAGCCGTGAGAAAGCGCAGGGCTTGCTCGATCAGGGGGCGACTTGGGCCGATTCGCCGCGGGCCGTGGCCGAGCGCAGCGACGTGGTGTTTGCCATCGTCGGCTTCCCGAGCGATGTTCGCGAAGTCTTTCTATGCCCGGAGAACGGTGCGCTCTCCGGCTGCCAGCCCGGCGATGTGTTGGTCGACATGACGACCAGCGAGCCGTCGCTGGCGGTCGAGATCTTTCAAGCCGCCCGCGAGAGACAGGTGCATGCCGTGGATGCGCCCGTGTCGGGAGGGGACAAGGGAGCTCGCGAGGCGCAGTTGTCGATCATGCTTGGCGGCGAAGCCGAGGTGGTCGAGGCGCTGCAGCCCTGCCTAGAGGCTATGGGCAAAACCATCGTTCACCAAGGTCCAGCCGGTAGCGGACAGCACACTAAAATGGTTAACCAGACGCTCATCTCCAGTCTGATGATCGGCATGTGCGAAGCCTTGGTCTATGGCCATCGAGCCGGCCTGAATCTAGAGACCGTACTCAAGTCGGTCGCCTCAGGCGCGGCGGGCAGTTGGTCGCTGACGAACCTCGCACCGCGGATCATTGCCAACAACTTTGAACCTGGGTTTTTTGTGGAGCATTTCATCAAGGATTTGGGCATTGCCTTGGCCGAAAGCAAACGCATGGGACTGTTCATGCCCGGCTTGGCTCTAGCCGAACAATTGTATCTGTGCGTGCAAGCCAGAGGCTGGGGCCGAGACGGCACGCATGCCCTAACGCTGGCTCTGGCCGAGATGTCTGGCTTTGACTGGACGCAGCGTGGTTAGGCAGCCGTTGTATTGGTGAGTGCATGGCGTTCGCCTGCGGGGCCCGCGGCTAGCGCCGTCGGCTCGCAAAGGGCCCGCGGCTAGCGCCGTCGGCTCGCAAAAGGCCCGCGGCTAGCGCCGTCGGCTCGCAAAAGGCCCGCGGCTAGCGCCGTCGGCTCGCAAAGGGCCCGCGGCTAGCGCCGTCGGCTCGCAAA
>JBEBXX010000169.1:0-5825 GCA_040391435.1 Aureliella helgolandensis
TTACCGTTTGTTGGTTGCCTGCAGTAGCGCATGCCGAGGATTGGCCAACTTTCCGCGGGTCCGAGCGAACCGGGGTGTCATCCGAGACTAACCTGTTAGATAAATGGGACAGCGAAGGACCCGAGTTGTTGTGGAAGGCCGAAGGGGTTGGCCGCGGCTACGCTTCGCCGGCCGTTGCCAACGGCCGCGGCTACACTTTAGGCGACGGGCTTTCGACCGCTGCCAGTGGCGATACGGACGAATACTTGACGTGCTTCTCGGAAAAGGATGGTAGTTTTCTGTGGAAGGCAAACACCGGACCGGCTTGGACGCAGGGCAAGCTATCTTGGCAGGGTGCCCGCAGCACTCCCACCGTCGATGGCCCGCATGTCTATGTGATTTCACCGCACGGCCGGTTGGTATGTGCTAATACAGAGGATGGCTCCATCGTCTGGCAGCTTAACCTCAAAGAGGATCTAGGTGGCAAGAAGGCGGATAGCTGGGGCTACAGCGAATCCCCTTTGGTTGACGGCGATAAACTGCTCTGTACGCCCGGCGGCCCTCAAGCAACCGTGGTCGCGCTGGACAAGTTGACCGGCAAGGTCCTCTGGCAATGCGTGCGTCCGGAAGATGTCGGGGCTGGGCATTCATCGATTGTGATCAGTCACGTGGGCGGCAAAAAAGTTTACGTACAAAACACTGGCGGCGGGCCGCTGGGCATCGCCGAAAATGGCGAGATGCTGTGGGACTATGATGTCACGCCGCCTACCGCTTTCATCCCCACTCCGATCGTGCAGGATGATTATGTATTCACCGTGGCCGGCTATGGCCTGGGCGGCGCTTTGTTGCAGCAGGTTCCCGGCCGCGACGGGAAGGTGTCGATTAAAGAGATCTACGGCCTGCAAACCAACTTGGGCAACAAGCACGGCGGGGTGATCCTGGTGGACCAGCGACTGTACGGCAGCGCAGAGGACCAGAACATTTTGTACTGCGCGGATCTATTGACCGGCAAGATTTTGTGGAAGAAACGTGGATCAGGATCGAATTCCACCTCGGTGATCGCCGCTGACGGAAAACTGTATGTCCGCTTTCAAAATGGAACGGTGGCCCTCGCCAAGCTCGATCCACAAGGATTCGAGGAGATTAGCTCGTTCACTACGCCCGGATCGGGTGACAGCGAGAGTCCTAGTTGGGCTCATCCGGTGATCGCCAACGGCAAGCTTCTGCTGCGCGAAGGAGACGCTATCTTGTGCTACCAGATTAGCAAGTGATGCAGCCCGAGGATCCACAACCAGAAGCAGCTCCAGAATCTCCAGAAGCTCGAGCCCCAGTCGACGACGCACGCTTGATCGCCACTGCATACCACGAAGCCGGGCATGCCGTCATGGCCCTGTTATTGGGCCGGGACGTGCATAAAGTGAGCGTCGTTCCCGGCAAGATCCAGGGAGGCGTACGACTGGGTGCCTGCGAGATGCGCAAGGGGCGGAGTCGCTCGTCCAAAGATGCTCTGGAGGACGAAGTGTTGATACTGCTTGCTGGCATGGTAGCCGAGGCTCGGGTGACTCAAGACTATTGTCGCCAAGGAGCTCGGCAGGACCTGATGGCAGTCCGCCGTCTGCTGTCGCTCGACCGTGCGCACAACGCCCGGCAGCTCGAGCGATTGGAGCAGCGACTGCTTGACAAAGCGGAGCACCTGCTAGGCGATGCGGCCGCCAGCATGGCCATTCGCTCGATCGCGGGTGAGCTGCTGCAGCACTCTACGCTCAGCGGTCGTGCCGTTCGGCACTGGCTGGCACAGGCGCAACAGCAATGTCAGTGAGTTCAACTTGACCTGGAAGCTCTGAGCGGCGCTGTGCTATAAGCCTGTGCGGCAGCCAACTCTCGCAGTTGACGTGCACAGCGGCCGAATTCTGCATGCCACATGGCAAATGGATGCGCGGCGAGTTCCACCTACTTCTTTCACTCTTGCCCCTCGACCGTAGTCATGCCCAACAACGACACGCCATCGACGATCCACAGCGCCAACATCGCTCGCGAATTGGAACTGCCGCATAAACAGGTGTTAGCGACCATCGAATTGCTCGAGGCGGGCAACACGATTCCCTTCATCGCGCGCTATCGCAAAGAGGTGACCGGCGGACTGGATGAAATAGCGCTGCGAGCCATCGAAGACGCCTTGGAAAAGGCCTTGGCTCTGGCGGCGCGCAAGGTGACGGTGCTGAAGACCATTGCTGAGCAGGGATTGCTGACCGATGCGCTACGCGCTCAGTTGGAAGCCTGCCGCGATATGCAGTCGCTGGAAACGCTCTATTTGCCCTTTAAGCCCAAACGCCGCACACGGGCTACGATTGCGCGCGAGCGCGGGCTGCAGCCACTAGCGGATCTGCTACAGCTACAAGCCAGCCTGGGACAGCCGCAGCAGATCAACTTGCCAGCATTTGTAGATCTCAAGAAAGACGTTCCCGACGACCAGGCTGCTCTACAGGGGGCGCTAGACATCGTTGCCGAGCAGTGGTCTGAGAATCCCAGTACGCGTACTTGGCTGACCCAGCAGGCTTTCAACGGCGGTCGCGTCGCCTCGCGCGTCAAACGCGGCAAGCAGGAGGAGGCGAGTAAATTCGAACTCTATGCCGACCATCGCGAACCTGCCAAAAAGATTCCGTCTCACCGGCTGTTGGCGATGTTGCGCGGACAGGAGGAAGGGGTCTTAAAAGTCGAAGTGGAGCTCGACGATGAGCAGCTCGTGGCCGAGCTCAAACCGCAGTTGGTCCGCAGCGGAAATTACGCGTTCCGACAAGAGCTGCTTGCTACCGTAGAAGACTGCTATCAACGCCTGCTGGTCCCCGCCGCGCAATCGAGCGTGCTGCAGACTCTCAAGGAGAAGGCGGATGAAGAAGCTATTAGCGTATTCGGGAAAAATCTGCGAGAACTACTGCTGGCCGCGCCGGCAGGACCCCGGGTCACGCTGGGCATCGATCCCGGTTTTCGCACCGGCTGTAAGATTGCGGTGGTGGACGGCACCGGCAAATTTCTAACGAGCTCTACGATCTTCCCAACTCCACCGCGGAGCGATACGCTGGGTGCGGGCAAAACGCTGCTTGAACTAATTAAAAAATATAAAGTCGAATTGATTGCCATCGGAAATGGGACCGCGTCGCGTGAAACCGACAGCTTCGTAGGCGACTTGATTCGGGGGCACGATTTGCAGATCACCAAGGTTATGGTCAGCGAATCGGGTGCGTCGATCTACTCGGCCAGCCCCGTCGCCGCCAGGGAGTTTCCCGATTTGGATGTGACCATCCGCGGGGCGATCAGCATCGCGCGCAGGCTGCAAGATCCGCTGGCGGAATTAGTCAAAAGCGATCCCAAGTCTATTGGCGTAGGACAGTATCAACACGATGTGAACCAAGCCCAGTTGCGCAAGTGCCTGGACCGCACTGTCGAATCCTGCGTCAACAGCGTGGGGGTCGATCTGAACATGGCCAGCGTCGAACTGCTCTCATACGTGGCTGGCATCGGCCCCAAACTGGCCGAGAACATCGTCGAGTATCGCAATAGCAATGGTGGCTTTAAGAGTCGCAAGCAATTGGCCAAGGTTCCCAAGCTGGGCAAGAAGGCCTTTGAGCAGTCGGCTGGCTTTTTAAGGATTCGTGGAGGGACGGAGCCGCTGGACAACTCGGCGGTGCATCCGGAGAGCTATCCGATTGTAGACCGCATGGCCAAGAAGTTGCAAACCGACGCGCAGGCGCTGGTAGGCAATGCGAGTTTGAGTCAAAAACTGCGTCCCGAGGAATTTGTCGATGGACAGTTCGGGATGCCGACGATCCAAGACATTATCGCTGAATTGGCCAAACCGGGGCGCGACCCGCGCAGTCAATTTAGGGCGGTTCAGTTCGACGACAGCGTCAACTCGATGGAGGATCTTAAGCCGGGCATGATCTTGGAAGGGGTCATCACCAACGTCACTCACTTCGGCGCGTTCATCGATATTGGCGTGCACCAGGATGCCTTGATTCATATCTCGCAATTGGCCAACACGTTTGTAAAAGATCCCAACGAGGTGGCAGCCGTGGGCGACGTTACCAAAGTTCGCGTATTGGAAGTCGATCTGCCGCGCAAGCGAATTTCGGTCACTCGCAAGTTTTCGTGACAAGGCAAGTGCACTCGGGTCGAGAATCTACTCGACTTGTATCGCGGCTTCACTTGAGCCCTGGACTAATTGAGGATCGGCCGGCAAGGGCTCGCTGTCTACCGTGCTGTCAACGTCCTGGTGCGAAGTGTACATGGCCTCGGGCCGCGTGAGAGTTTCCTCGACCGGGTAGCCGATGCGGTGGATGGGGATCTCGACGCGATCGTTGATCAGCACGCGCTCAATAATGGGCTCTTGCAGTGCTTCCTCCAACGCCACTTTGATTTGTCCTTTAACCTCCAGCAGCACCGCGTCTTGAAATAGCTCGGGCGACAACTGGTGCAGACGCTCCTCGATGGCCTCGTGGATCAGCCAGCGGTGGTGTTCGATGGTGGCCCTGGCCGCCAGTCGCTTGGCGGGTGGGACCAGTACGTGGACGCGCAACTGAGACATCCATTGTTTATCAGGCGATTGCACGTAGTACACGCCCACGGGGATTTCACTGCTAGCAGCAATTTTGATGCGAGTGGCTTCAGAGCGGACATGACCGATGATCGCGGCGTGCAGTCCTACCAGGGTTAGCACCAATCCGGCAATCCAGTAGCGTTTAATAAAGTGCATGGGAACTTTCCAAGATTCGATCGATTTTTTACCGGCAGCCTGCGTATCAAGTTCGACGCAGTGCAGGATGCGCGTGATGCGCAGTGTGAGGGCGTGCAGGTTTTGGCCGCTAAACCCTAGGTCACACACAGGCGGACGAGGATCTTTATTGACGGCACGGCCAGCGTTTTTTTGCTCGTCGGCCCCGCTACAACCGTCACTTGCGCTACATTTTCACGCTAGAACCGCAGTTGGCCGATTGTGCCCTGCACGCGCGGCGCAATATTCGATATATTGCTATGCTGCTTGAGTTTCGATCGGGTTCCTTTGAAGCAACAAACTACCGACATGAGCGCATCTAGCCCTGACTTTTTCCTGAGACATGAATTTCTGATCCGTCGCCTGCACTCGTTGAGCGGACTCATTCCGGTGGGCGCATACATGACGGTCCACCTGTTGGTCAACGCTTCGCTGCTGAACGGCCCGGCTAGTTTTCAAACCAACGTCTATCAGATTCATTCGCTGGGCAAGTTGTTGTGGGTTGCCGAATGGCTGTTCATCTTCTTGCCAATTTTGTTTCATGCGATCGTGGGGGTGTGGATCATCCGCACCGGCAAATCCAATCAGGATCGCTATCCCTACGTCAATAATTGGCGTTATTCGCTGCAACGCTGGACGGGCGTGATTGCCATAATCTTCATCTTCACGCACGTGTTCCACCTGCACGGCTGGTTTCACGGCGAGTGGTGGCTTGCCAATGTGGCTGAGCCGATGGGCATGGCCCAGTTCCGGCCCTACAACGCGGCCAGTTCGCTGGCGGCAGCTATGGGCGGCTTCATCTGGCCAATTTTTTACGCAGTTGGCGTGGTGGCCTGCGTATTTCATTTAGCCAACGGCATCTGGACGATGGGTATTACTTGGGGCGTATGGACTAGTCCAGCCGGTATGCGGAGGGCTAGCTACGCTTGTGCAATAGGGGGCGTGCTGCTGCTGCTGGTCGGTCTCAGCGCGTTAACCGGAGCTTTGCAGACCGACGTTCAAGAGGCGCGCGACGTCGAAAATCGGATGTACAACTCGCGTGTGACCAGCGGAGAAATTCCACCCACACCTGAGAAAC
>JBEBXX010000170.1:0-5791 GCA_040391435.1 Aureliella helgolandensis
CGTTTCGGCTGGCTAATGCTCTTCATTTTGCTCGCCGGCGTCGTGGCGGAGTTAGTCCTGCTTCCAGCTTTACTGGCCAGTCCGCTAGGCAAGGTATTTTCCGCCAGGCCAGTAGGCGGGCCGGCTGATTCGCCAGGGGACAACCTCGGCCACCACGGACTAGCTCACCCAGCCACGGCTGGGGCACGCGCAGAAACGGAGCTCGGAAAGCTGCGAGAATCTGCCTGACCGCAACGTGTTCTACATGCTCGCGTCAAGATTGATAGCATTTCTGACGCGCTGCACCAATCGCGTGCAATAGCGGAACGTATGGCACCAATGCGCAGGAAGCTTGACCACTTTGAACCGCCCAGTGTCGGCTCGTTGCGCAGCGCGCATTGAAATAGTGCATCTGAGTCTGAAAATGTTCCATGCGGGCAGCCCTAGGCCGAGTGGCACGGGATATGCGTAATCCCTCCAGTGCGTGTGCTGAGCTTTAGCTTTCACTTTAGAAAGTGCTCAGCACCATTCAACGACATCTTGGAGGAGACTTAGTATTATGCGTAAGACAATTCAATTGATCGCGGTACTAGCAGTAAGTTCACTGGCATCGCTAGGGAGTGTTTCAGCTCAGGACAATCTGCTGGGAGACGTTGGTGGCCAAGTAGCACAAGGTGCCGCCGCCGTGGGTGAGAACGTCGCTGGCGCAGCCAACGATGCTCAAGCTGCCACCAACAACGCTGTGGACGGAACTCAATCTGCCACACAGAATGCGGTAGATGGTGCACAGGTTGCAACGAATACTACAGTAGATAGAGCGCAATCGGCCACACAAAACGCTCGTGACAATGTGCAAGGCGCTGTCGACAACACTGTCGATCGAGCCAACCAACAACTGGATAAGACCACCGACGCCGCTAAGGCAACTGCGGATCGCGCGGCCAATCAGGCGGATCGCGCAGCCAATCAAGCTCAGCGCGCGGCCAATCAGGCTGCCGGTCAAGCCAATGCCAACCTTCAAGGCAGTGTTCAAGGCAACACCAACGCGCAGGGCAATACACAACTCGGCGCTGACGTGAACGCTCAAAGCGGTGCAGTCGACGGCCAGCTCCAAGCCAACGTGCAAGCCAATGGTGGCGCTCAAACGGGCGAGGCATGGCGCTATCGCGACCACAACGGATATCGTTGGTACTGGCAAGGCGAGCCGAAGACCGGCTACTGGTCCTACTGGAAAAATGACCAGTGGATACCTTACCGCACAACGCAACAAGGCTCGCAAGCTGGCGTAGTACATTCCCAAAACCAAGTGTCGGGTTATCGCGGCACGGTGCAGGGCAACTATCGCGGACCCTACTATTTTGATGACTCCGGACGTCGCTACTTGATGAATGGAAATACATACCAAGCTGATCAGCACTGGAATGATCAATTCTGGAACGACGATTATCAGACCAATTACCGCACCTACTGGAACAACTACAACACATCCAATGGTGCTAACTCGGGTGTCTACTACAACAATTCGGGAGCCTACTACGGCAATCCTAACAATAGTGTTGGCGGGGCTGTCGGCCAGGCTATCGGCGGACAAGCTGGCGGCCAAATCGGTGCCGGAATCAATTCCGCAATTCGCGGTAACTCGGTCCCAAACGGCAACTACCCCGGTAACTACCAAGGCGGCTTCAATGGCAACGTCGGCGGCAACGTCGGTGGAGCGGTTGGACAAGCCATTGGCGGTCAAGCCGGCGGACAGATCGGTGCCGGCATCGGTGCGGCTATCGGCGAAGGTCGCTAAGCCTACCCACGTGTCCTTAGTTGGAACTCCCCGAGCCCAGTGCGGTAGCCACGGCGTTACCAGGGCAGGGGAGCGTGCGGCGTGAATGCGGTCAGCTTTGCTGCTAGCTCCAATGCCGCACTCACAGCAAAATGACAGAACTAAATAATCCTATCGGCTCGATGTGTTGGCGAGGATCTTGCTCAGGCTAGAACCCTCCTCGCGCATCGAGCCGATTTTGTTTGCTGATTAAATAAGATTTTATTTGCGGATTAAATGAACAGCCGCCGCATGTGCCACCATAGGGTCAATCGGCGATGGCTTGCATCAGCCAGCCCGAGCGGTCCTCGTAAGCCTGGCAGTTTTCGATCGCAGTTCCACATCTTCGCCAGCGGCTAGCCTAACTTCTAACCACTGTTAGCTCGCCCCAAGAGTTACGCGGGCCACGCTCGAGCCTCACTAGCCAATTGGGTGAGCATGTTCTGCAAGCTATTAGAGAGGTCCGCCATCAGCGGATCGGCTCCCTCGCGCGTGGCGCGCTGCGGCTCTACCTCTATGGCCGGCCCGATCTCCAAAATCGCATGCAGAGGACGCTGCTTGTGAGTGCGGTCAGTCAGGTCCTCCTGAATGCTCTCGATCGTCTCCAGCAGGCGGGTATCGGTCGGTTGATCCAAGTAGTCGGCGGGATGCGACGCTATCTGCTGCGCCATGTAGATATCCGCCAATTGCGACCACAGGGCTTCTTTCTCGGCGGCTGTTACATCTGCTTTCAGCAGCCGGGGCACGATGACTGTCCGCAGTTGTTTGACGCGCGGCATAATGCTCTCGTCGACTTGGCGACCAAACCATTGCTGCTCCAGAGGCACCAATAGGTGCTGGATTAGCCGGCGTTGCCGCTCGCCGAGCGACCCACACTGCGGGCAGCCTAAGTACTTGACCTCTTGCAGCGCCACCTGAGCTTGCAAGAGTTTATTCAACCGCTCTAACAGCGGTGGAGGGCTGCCGATATAGTCCAGCGTCAAGCGTTTCTCTAGCTGTTGCAGTACGGGCTCGATGGCTTGCTTTACATCGCCTCGAAACAGGTATTTGATGGCCACTGGGTGTATCACAACTTTGCCACCATCCTGCTTGAGTCGGCGTTTGGCTGCGGTTCGCGCTAGGAAAGCCACGCCGTCGAGCAGTGCTTGCAGTCGGTCATTCGTGCGAAAAACCGTTCCTTCTGGAAAGATAATCAGCGGCCGCTTGGCACCGGCCAACACGTCCACGGCCATGCTCAGGGCCTGACGGTCCAGCCCTTCGCGATAAACGCTAAAACCTCCGCACAAGCGCATGGCCAGCGCCTGCCACCGATTCTGGTGAAATAGATGCCAGGAAGCCATCGAATAAATATAGAAGTCCAGCTCGCGAGCTATCCATCCCATGGCGATCGGGTCGGCATAGCGGCAGTGATTGGGAGCTAGCAGGATGCCATGTCCGCGCTGCAGGCTCTGGCGCAGGTGCTCGCTGCCGCGGATCTCATGCGACTCTACCCCTTCGAAGTGTTTAAGATAAACATCCACCAGCCGCAGCTTCTGCACCAGCCACGGAATCCAATCGCCGTGAAACGGCGGGATGAACTGATAGGGTTTAGCGACGATGATATTTTGCATAGAGAATCAAACTAGCTAGCGTATCCGCGCGGATGCGCGCTGTGCCATTTCCATGCGGTCTGCACAATATCATGGATGTCGGTGTACTTGGGGGTCCAGCCTAACACGCGTTGAGCTAATCGGCTATCCGCCACCAGTTCTGCCGGGTCGCCAGGTCGGCGCTGCTCGATGGTCGTCGGTATGGGATGACCAGTGATACTGCGGCAGGCATCGATGATCTGGCGTACGCTTTGTCCGCGACCGGTTCCCAGATTGAGCTGCAAGTTGGAGCCGGGCTGCAACAGATTCAACGCCTTCAAGTGGGCGTCCGCTAGATCATCAACGTGAATATAATCGCGAATGCAAGTACCATCCGGGGTGGGATAATCTTCACCGAACACCCCGATCCGCTCGCGCTGGCCCAGCGCAGTCTGCAGCACCAAGGGAATTAAGTGGCTCTCCGGATCGTGATCCTCGCCGATATCTCCATCGGGACTCGCTCCAGCAGCATTGAAGTAGCGCAAGGCGGCGCAGCCAAAACCATAGGCGGCCGCATAATCAGACAGCGCGTGCTCGAACACCAGTTTGGTAAACCCATACGGATTGATCGGCAACTGCGGTGCGGTTTCGGCAATGGGAATCTGTTCCGGTTGGCCGTAGGTGGCCGTGGTACTAGAAAACACGATCCGCCACACTTTTTCAGCTCGCATGGCTTCCAGTAGTTCGAGTGGTGCACTGACATTGTTTTGATAATACATGGCGGGTTGAGCCACCGACTCTCCAACCAGCGCGAAGGCGGCGAAATGCATCACGGCCTCGATGTTATATTGGACAAGCACACGCTGTAGGGCGGCGCGATCGGACACTTCACCACGCACAAAAATCCCTTCGGGAACGCTCTCTCGGTGACCACGCGATAAATTGTCGTAGACCACCACCTCGTGACCACTGCGGATCAGCTTGCGCACTGTGTGTGACCCGACATATCCCGCGCCACCGATCACCAACACCTTCATCGCTTAAAATCCTTGTATTCGTATTGTTTCATTCGACCGTTGTGCTCGGTCTAACCCCGCGCAAGCACATCGCCCGCTCGACCGAAGCCAACTATCGCCACCGTCCGTAGCAACCGCACCGATCAAAATGCCGATGTTGAAACAGTGGCAGTCCACACATGCTGCGACTGCGCGGAGCACATCATAGCCGTTTTTCCTGGGCGTTTTAACTGCAAAGCAACTAATGGGCAGTAAGCTTAGCCGATTGCGCGAAAAAGGGACCTCCCTCAGCCGCCCTGAGGCGCCGGAGCTAGGCAGCAATTGGCAGGTCAAGTTCACCAACTATCTACGCACCGAATGCCATTTGGCGGACAACACGGTTCAGGCCTACGGCCGCGACCTGCGACGGCTGTTAACCTGGCTGGGCACAACTCCTGCCAATCGCGTCAAACTCAACGACCTCAGCGAATTTGTGGCCATCCTCCAAGCCGATAAGCTGGCGCCGGCCTCGATTTCGCGAGCCATTGTCACGACCAGGATGTTTTTTAAATATCTGCAGTTAGAAGGCATCGTGCAGGACAACCCAGCCGAGCTGCTGGGATCGCAGAAGATGTGGGAGCGTCTACCCAAAGCGATTACCCCGGCCGCAGTAGATCGTTTCCTGGCCGCGCCCGCCCGCTACGACACCTACTATCTGCGCGACGTGTGCTTGCTTGAACTGCTCTACGCCACCGGCTGCCGCGTGTCGGAGGTGAGCGATCTGCTGCTGGCCAACGTGCACCTGGACGAGGGTTTCTGCCTGGTGGAAGGCAAGGGCTCCAAGCAAAGGATGGTACCGATTGGTGCCCGCGCGGTAGCAGCTATCAGAAATTATTTGGCCGACGGACGCCCCGCGATGCTCGGCGAGCGCGATCCGCAGCAGGCGGTATGGCTGTTGCTTTCACGCACCGGCAAACGCCTGCGCCGCGAAGCGGTGTGGGAGTTGGTCAAACGCTATGCCCTACGCGCCGACATCGATCCAGCGGTCAGCCCCCATACGCTCCGGCACAGCTTTGCGACGCACATGCTGGCTGGCGGCGCGGATCTCAGACAGATCCAAGAACTGCTGGGACACGCCAGTATTCAAACTACACAGATCTACACCTCGGTCGACAGTTCGCGGCTTAAACGAATCCACCAGCAGTTCCACCCCAGAGCCTGAAGCCTGGTGGATACGTGGGGTATGCATCCTGCTTGCCTTGCGAGATTTGAAGTTGCTCGCAAGCTAGAAGCTTACGCCACCGTGGGGTACGCATCCTGCTTGCCCTGGGGTATGCATCCTGCTTGCCGTGCGAGATTTGAAGTTGCTCGCAAGCTAGAAGCTTACGCCACCGTGGGGCATGCATCCTGCTTGCCGTGGGGCATGCATCCTGCTT
>JBEBXX010000171.1:0-5774 GCA_040391435.1 Aureliella helgolandensis
ACGTAGTCGTCAATGCCATCGAAGGCTAGTCCGACACGATCATTAACGGCGATCGGCGCGTCAGCCACCGCAGCGATGTGAAGCGTACGTTGTGCAGCCGCGCTCGTTCCACCGTCTCCGTCACTTAACGTGAAATCGAATGTGCGCGGTGCAGGAGATGGGTCGTCCGATGAGTTGAAGTAGGCGATTTGACGTCCGACTTCTTGAGCGATAGCCGGTGTGCTACTAGCGTTGAAAGTGACGGTCAGAGCAGCGCCGTGCCCACCTCCGCTTACCGTCGCGACCACAATCCCAGCATGGCTAATCGTGTTACCCACGAGCGTTAGGCTCCCGCCTGGCGAGACCATTAAACGATCGTAGATGGTGCCTCCCGCGGAAATGGTAACCGTCAATACTCCGCCATTTAGGTCGGTTGAGTCCACATCGCCGGCTGTGAATGCAGCATTCAACAGGGTGGGTCCGGCGTTTTCAGTGTATGCGGCATCGCCGCCGGGAGTGGAGATGACGGGAGCATCATTAACGGATGCAATCGCGATCGCCGCCACTTCGACATTCTGGCTGAACGCCGTTGTACCGCCATAGAGAGAACTGTCAACCTTCGTGCCTGCTGCGCCGGTAGTCTGGTCCCAGGCAGCAAACGTCACAGATGCATTACCGCCGGTCTGAGCATCGGGCCTAAACCTGAGACTGTCGCTGGCTCGCAATAAGAGCGAGTTGGAAATCGAGACCGCGCCGACATCCGTCCATCCGGCTCCGATGTTGTACTGCCACGTGCCATTGCTGCCGACTAAATTTCTAATAGCGATACCTTCCATCGCCGCCGGGTCAACGTCGGTGATCCGATCTCCACCGGCGCTAGCGAGAATTGAGGCAATCGTATTGCCGCTGTTGTTGGTTTCATCCTCGGTGATCGCAGTTAGATTCATCACCCCGGAATTGTCTAGGAGTGGCGCGTCGTTGAGCGAGGCAGAATAGACAGTCAACCGATCCGCTGTTGAGCTGAATGCTTGCGAGCCGCCGGTGCTGGAAACATCTACCTTGGTCCCAGCGGCACCAGCACCCGGAGCGGTTTGGTCCCACGCGCGATAATCGGCGATCAGAGTTCCACCGTGGCTGGAATTCGGCGTATATCGAACATAATCGGTGGCCCGCAGCAGAAGCGCGGAGGTCGAAGACACTGAGCTGATACTTTGCCAAGTTGCACCGCCGTTGAGGCTGTAGTCAAACGCTCCGCCGGATCCAAATAAATTGTAGATGGCAATTCCGCGGAGCGCTCCTGAATCTGCATCAGTGACGCTTGACTGCAGCAACATGGACACCGTCGACGTAAACGGGGCCGCATTTTCATTAGTTGGATAAACGGGTGTCCAAGGGGTCAACACCGGTGCGTCATTGACATTGTTGATGATCAACGATGCCGTATCGGTGGCAATCGAAAAAGCGGTTGCGCCGCCGTTGGCAGAAGCATTGGCCAATGCTCCATTGGAACCGCTGCTTTGGTCCCAAGCCCGAAACGTAATCGCGTCCGCAAGCGTACCGCTAAAGTTGGCCGCGGCCTGGAAATACAACCGTGTGCCAGCGTTGGCGGCCAGCAGGCGTGCGTTGGCATCGCTAACCGCGCCCAGCGGATTCCAAGTACTACCGGCGTTGGTACTGTAGTGCCAGGTTCCGTTAGCGGTTCTTGCGGCTGTCACCGCGATGCCCAATAGCGCGCCGGGATCGCTGTCCGCTACGTTGTCAACTTGACCTAAGGGAGACGCGAAATCGATGATCGATGAGATCAACGTGCCCACCGCTCCGGCGGGAGGACCACCGTCCTCCATCTGTGCAGTTAGTGCGGGTGACTTAAGTGTGTCCAAAACCGGCGCACTGTTGGTGGCGGTTGCGTTGGGTCCAAACTCAGACGTTTCCATGGTCGCTAAATCAGTGGCTGTAGCCGAGATTTTCTCGCCGGTGAAAATCGGCTGGTTCAGTGTAGTCGTAAGGGTCGCAGTTCCGCCGGAATCGGTGGTGACGTCGACAAATCCGAGATAGCGTTGGCCCTCGCCATGGCCGGAGGCATGCCCGATTGCACTTGCAAAAAACTCAATTCGAAAAGTCTGATTGGGGGTGGAGCTCAAGGAAAGTGACACGCTCGGCATCGGACCGGCGAATATCGAGTGCAGCTCTGGGAAGTTTTGCAGGCGGTTCGCACCGCCGTCCTGGTCGGGGTTGCCGGACGCTACACCGTCGTTGAGCGTCACGCCATCGTCCTCTAAGTCAATTCCCAAACCGCCATTGGAGTGGATCGAGTTGCCGAGAAAGGCATTCGCAGATCCAGCGTAGAGATTGATGCCTGAGTATGAGCTGTTGGCAATAATATTGCCAGCACCGACTGAAGTCCCGCCAATCAAATTGAATTGGGCTGAGTTTTCAAGACTTACTCCCTCGCCGTTGCCCAACGCGGTATTGCCATCGACACCCACGCCGATGTAATTTCCCTGCACAATATTATGGGATGCATTCTGGTTGAATCCGATGCCGTAGCTATCGCTGTGAGTGGCATTGGAGGAGATGATGTTACGGTCCGCTACCGCTGTTCCGCCGATGGTATTTCCATCGCTCTTGATGGTGATCCCATAGCGATTGCCGAAGGTCGTCTGCAGTCCACTGACATCGGTCCCCAGGTAATTGCCGACGATAGTCGATCCATCGGCGTTGAGATCGATTTCAATGGCGTCATCTTTACTTAGATTGATCACCAGTCCGCGAACCGTCGATGCGCCGGAGGTCAAATTCAGTGCATTTGGATCAGCCGAGGTAACTCCTGCGGCGTTGATTTCGATGATCGGGCCCTTGGCTGCATCGTATCCGCTTTGTGTGCTACCATCGATGATGACCGATTCACTTACTTCCAGCTCAGCTCCGCTGAGCGTTATTCGATACCAGGAGCGTGCAGTACCTACCGAGTAGTCTGAATCAAAGTCGGTGATGGCGTTATCCGCGAGCGTCGTGCTAACGGGCGTAGAAAACGCTCCGGCCAAGCCATCCTCGCGATAGTACAGGTGGTTGATGTCACTCAGAGCGATGTTGAATACAATCGAATCTATTCCAGCGTTGGAATTTGCATCCAAGATAGCTTGGCGCAACGAGCCCGCCCCAGAATCGTTAGTATTGGTTACGGTGAAGGTCGCCAGCAATCCGGCGTAGGAATTTCGGACATCGACTCCAAACAGGTTGGTTGCGTCGATGGACTGATTGGTTGAATCAGCCGCTCCGTGCGCCGACTGAGCGGCCTGAGCAACATACTCGAAAGCCCAGTTGCCACCGCGTGCCATTCCACCGGTCGCATCTGTCGACGCCGCCACATCTGCAGTGGTCGCCAGGGCTATATTGTCGATCAACTCCTGACCGAATTCTGATGCCGCCACATTGCAACCATAGATTAGAATGTCGCCATCCTCAGTGAGCGCCCTGCCCCAGCGGGCGAGTTCTTGCGAATGTTCGCCCACATTGTGAGCTGACAGCCAGGAGCCACCAAGCTGGATGAATCCATCGGCACCGTGCGTGACCAAATGAATCGCTGAGAGGTCTGCATACTGAGACAGAGCGGCACCAATTTGGTCAAAGCCATTTTGAGTTTGATCCAACACGACCACATCGATTGTTCGATCGTGCGCGTCGTTGCCGAACAGATCGACGGTCAACTGCTCGAGATCGTAGAGCGTCGACTGTAGAAATACGACTTCATGTCGCAGGCCGGATTGAGCGATCGATACGCCGTCGAGTGGCTGTTCGCCAGCGCGCTGTTCGCCGGCGTGGCTCTCCACCCCGTCCAATCGATCTAATTCTTGTAGGAGACTGTCCAATTCTTCCAAGCCGACGGCGGCCGCCGACATGTCTTGCTGTGTGGCTGACTGCAGACTAATGGCGAGCTTGGCCTCCGGTCCCAGCACGGCGACCACTGCGGAGTCTAGCTGGTCAGCGGCGGCATCCAGTGCAAGCGGCGGTTCATCGACTAGCGCATCGGAAGTGATCGGCAGTGGAGTAGCGCTATACAGCACCCGCTCCTCGAGCATTTGCAGATCAAGTCGGCGAGCCGTGCGGGGAGCGGCCCTGCCAAGCCAGTCCCAAAAGCTAACAATGGGTGAACTGGTGGGCGGGTTTTTCTGCTGAAACTGCGGCATGCTCGCAACCTTTGGAGACGTTGATCCAGTGGTCGGAGTTGTGCGGATTGTGACGATCGCGCAAGACCAAGCGCACAGCTCCAATTTAACCTAGCACCTAGTTTAGGTTCGGGCAAAGAGTAGGGCCTGGGGATGGCCCGTGATACTCATCGCCGCAAATCCCATGGGGGGATTACACGGATTGAGCGTCAGAAACAGCCTTGACGGCAGTGAGATCAGGCAGAACAGGTGCCGCAATGAAGATGAGCAAGCTGCGACCGATGGCGGCCTCAACAGCGAAGACGACGAGCATTTTGCTCTCAGGCACCTACGCATAAGTTTCGGCATAAAATTAGCCGTTTTGGCGTTAGCCACGGTCGACCGTTTTGGCATTAGCCACGATTAGCCGTTTTGGCGTTAGCCACGGTTTGTTGATAAAACAGGAAGCTTATGCGTAGGTGCTTAGCTGAGTATGTCGTGTACGACGCGTCCACGGCCGTCGAGCAGCGAACGAGTCCGGTTATTTTGGGTGAAGGTAATTTGCTCGGGGTCTAAGCCAAACAGATGCAGCAGCGTGGCGTGGTAGTCGTAGTGATTCACTACATTCTCCACCGCTTTGTGCCCAAACTCGTCGGTGCTGCCATAGGTCATGCCGCCGCGAACCCCGCCTCCTGCCAGCCACATGCTGAAGCCGTAGGTATTGTGATCGCGTCCGGCACTCTCGACGCCCGCGTTGCTTTCGATCACAGGCAAGCGGCCCATCTCTCCGCCCCACTGGACGAGGGTAGTATCGAGCAGGCCGCGCTGTTTCAAATCGGCCACTAAAGCGGCAGAGGGCTGGTCCACTTTCATGCACGCAGTCGGTAGCAACTTGCGGATATTCAAGTGATGATCCCAGCGCTGGTTTTCCGTAAACACCTGTACGCAGCGCACTCCGCGTTCTACCAAGCGTCGAGCGATCAGGCAGCGCTCCCCGAATTCGCGACAGGCCGGATTATCGAAGCCATACATGCGTTTGGTAGCCGCGGTTTCCTGGCTCAGGTCGAGTGCATCCTTGGCGGCGGTTTGCATATTGGCCCCGAGCTGGTAGGTGGCAATCCGCGCCTCCAGATCGAGCTCGCCGGGATGTTGCTGCAAATGCTCGCGATTGAGCTCCTGCAGGTAGCGCAGATAGCCGGCTTGAGCTCGACCGGCGACGCGGGCAGGGGGCGTTAAATTCAGGATGCGTGGTTCCATCGGGCGCACGACGGTCCCCTGAAACATTGCTGGCAGATAGCCGTTGGTCCAATTCTCGACACCCATCACGGGCAATTGGTCCGGATCGGTAAGCGCCACGTAAGCCGGCAATTCCTGTGTCTCACTCCCCAAGGCGTAGGTCAGCCAACTTCCCAACACAGGCCGGCCAGCCAGGATCTGCCCCGTGTTAAGGGCTTGTATGGATTGCCCATGGTTGTTAACGCCAGTATGCATTGAACGAATCAAACACAGATCGTCGGCCACTCGTCCGGTGTGCGGCAACAGCTCCGAGAGCTCCATACCACACGCGCCGTAGTGCCTGAACTTCCAAGGAGGAGCTAACATTTTGGAACTTGCCCGCGCCACGCTGTCGTATTTGATGTCGCCGGGAAA
>JBEBXX010000172.1:0-5748 GCA_040391435.1 Aureliella helgolandensis
TGCAGTGCTCGCAGATTAATATGTACGGCGCCGACAGGCCGGGGCACGCAATGGGTTAAACACAGATGATGTGTAAGCCATCCTCCCACCCAGGCGACACTTATCAAAAACCACTTTAACGACCAAATTTAGATAGGACGAGCAACATGGCAAATTTCAACCGGCGTACGTTTATTAGACAATCGACAACCTTGGCCGCCGTGGCCGGAGTGGCTGTGCACAGTTCAGTGCGCGCCGCGGCCGGCGATAAACTCCGTGTCGCGTTTATCGGGGTCGGCGGACGCGGCGGAGGTAACCTGCACAGTGTAGCCAGCGACCCCAACGTCGAAGTCGTAGCGCTGTGCGATGTCAATCGACAGAACCTAGCTGCAGCCCACAAGCAGTTCTCCAACGCGCGAACCTATGTCGACTTTCGCGAGCTATACAAACAGGCTGACGACGTCGATGCAGTGGTTGTCAGCGTAGCGGAACACACGCACGCCTACGCCACGCTGCCCGCACTACAGATGGGCAAGCACGTGTATTGTGAGAAACCGCTGGCCTACAACATCGCAGAAACGCGCGCGATTACGCAAGCGGCAGAGCAGGCCGGCGTGGCCACGCAAATGGGAACTCAGATCCACGCCACCAACAACTACCATCGCGTGGTCGAGCTGATTCAAAGCGGCGCGATCGGACCGGTTCGCGAGGCGCACGTGTGGGTAGGTCGAGCCTGGGGATTGCAGAGCAAGGAGGACGCCGAGCAGTACCACGACCCGGTCTTCGTGACTGAACGCCCCAAAGAAAGCATGCCGGTTCCGGAGTATTTGGAGTGGGACCTATGGCTTGGCCCAGCTCCTGAGCGGCCGTTTCACAGCGTCTACTTTCCGGGCCCCTGGTGGTATCGCTGGTGGGACTTCGGCAATGGCACCATGTCCGATTTGGGTAGCCACTGGAACGACTTGCCCTGCTGGGCTCTAAAACTGGATTCTCCCCTGCGCGTCACCGCCGACGGTGCTGAGCCACATGCAGAAATTGCTCCGGCTTCCATGAAGGCTGTCTACGAGTACGGCCCTCGGGGCGATCTGCCCGCGTGCCAGTTGACTTGGTACCAGGGGAAGTACAAGCCACCGCAATGGCATGACGGCTCGATTCCCAAATTCGATTCGGGCGTACTATTTGTCGGCCAGGACGGCATGCTGTTATCCGACTATGGCAAGCACGTGCTATTGCCGGAAGACAAGTTTGTCGACTTCAAACCTCCTGCGCCTTTTATCCCAGATGTCGCCGGACACCACGAAGACTGGCTGGTGGCCTGCCGCACCGGTTCGCCCACCGGCAGTCCATTCAGTTACGCTGGACCGCTGACCGAAGCCAACCATCTAGGCAACGTGGCCTTTCGGGCTGGCGGTGCTCTTGAGTGGGATGCAGCCAACATGCAAGCCACCAACAATCCGGCAGCCGCACCGTTCATCTCCCGCAAGCCGCGCGACGGTTGGTCGCTGAGTTAGCCAGGTCACCAGCCATCATCGGAAAAAAACCGTTTACACCAAATGGATTCGTCTAAACGGTTGGATTCGCCCCGCGGCTGCGACATTTGCCGCGCCCCGCGGGGGCGGGCTGGTGTCACAATTCCCAAAGGCTTTAGCTGGTAAACACGCGCGCTACGGACGGTCGAACAACACGCAGATAGGAGCTGGCGTGTGAATCACACTCCGGCTGTAAACCAGCTCACCGGTGTTGGCATCAACCTGAAAGCTCGCCAGCGTGTGCGAATCCTGACCGGCAGCCAACAGCCAGTCACCGTTAGGAGTTAGATTGATGTTGCGTGGCTCCGCGCCGCGGATGGGTTCGCACTCGATGACTTGCAACTCACCGGTCGCTTGATCGACGGCCAGCGCAGTGACGCTGTCGTGTCCACGATTGGAGGCATACACAAATTTACCTGACGGATGCACACACACCTCAGCCGCGCTGGAAAACTTCTCTTTAGCCAATTGCTCCTTGGGGACCGTTGGTATCGTCTGTGTGAGTCTCATCGTACCGGCTTGAGCATCGTAGTCGAAGACTGAGAGGCTCAGATCGAGTTCATTCAGCAGGTAAATCCACCGACCATTGGGATGAAACCGCATGTGGCGCGGTCCACCGCCGGGCGGAGCTTGGCCGACTGCGTGCGAGGTCAGGCTGGCGCTGGCGGCATCGTGCTTGTAGATTACCACTTGGTCTAGGCCCAGGTCTGGCACGAAGGCAAAGCGGTTGTCTGGCGAAAAGCCAGCCCAGTGCGGGTGCGGGTTATCCTGCCGACCGGCGACTTGCTGCGAGCCACCTTCGTGTTTGATCAGAGCCGTGCGCTTTTGTAGAGAGCCATCGGCATCTAAGGCGAAAACAGCCACCGAGCCACCACCGTACTGCGCCGTGAGCAACGTGCGGCCTGTTGCGTCGAGCGAGACATGGGTAGCACCACCATCGCCGATCTCCAGAGAGCCCCACAATTCGAGCTGTGGTTGGCCATCGCCACGAACGATCTTGTAGGCGACTACCGATGGTTTGCCGTCGAGTCCACCTACGGCGTACAACACGTCCCGCGTTGGATGCAGTGCCAGGAAACCTGGCCCAGCGATTTGCGCTACCAATCGCGACTGAGAGAGTTTGCCAGTCTGGCTATCGAGCGTGCACTGGTAGATCCCCTGGCTTGGCTGAGCAGAACTTGTGCCCAGCCAAACGGTCAACTCGGCACTGTGCGCTACACTACCAACAGTCATCGACGCCACACATACGATAAGGGTGATAATCTGGAATACTTTAAACTTCAAGGTTGACGCTCCGTTGGATCCTACGCATCGTGCGGGAAATAAGTGTCTGATAGTCGCCGAACCGCTCCGCCGGTTCGTTGTATTACTTCCGATCGACGGAGCGATCGTGCGACAATAATTTCCCGCACGATGCTAAGTGCTAATTGCAAATGCTACGCAGATCGCCACGCGTGACGGTGCAAGCCAGGTCTTGCGCGGCGTTCGTCTACTGTACCATAGGTGCAATGCGGCCGGGCTGCGAGCCTTCCAAACAAGAGAACTCGGCCCACACCGGCATGTGTGGGCTGATCTCCATGGCGCGCTCCAGCGACAGGTTGTGTTTGCGCAGAAAGTCGAATACGCCTGCGCGTCCCGTGAATTCGCTGGTTGACCGCGACGAGAATAACACTGTATCAAACATCTGCGTTCCGGCCACGTCGGTTGGCATGTCGGTAATGGCAAAGCGCACGGAGTGGGCCGCCAGCACGGACAGTTCCGAATTTCCACCAGCGAAATTGCCGAGCAAGATCCAGTCGTCCTCCTGCCGGCCATCCTTTTCAATGGCCGCGATCAAGCCGGGCAATAGCGCTCGCTCGGCAGCGGCCGCGCTGGGATCGATGAAGACATTGACCAGTGAAAACGTAAACGCATCGCGCGCAGCGACCCCCTTGCAGCGAAACCAAGCCACCAGCGGCTCGCGATTCATGAGATCCTCAGGGTCTTCGACACTGTATAGCGCATAGCGATCCGTCTCCAATTTGGCCGTATCAAACACATAAGCGAACTGCTGATGCGGAGGGGTGCGACCAACGCGCGGGCCGATAAGATAATCGTACCTACGTCCCGATTGATTGAGCTGGTCGATCAGCATAGGCAGAATATCATCGCGGGCGCTCTGAATGCCTTGCAGGGCTACCACGTCATACTGAGTCAGAATGCTCACCAGAATTTGGAGCGCATGCGGCCGGCCGAGCATATTAGGCCCCAGCGTCGGAACGTAGAACGAGGCGATGCGAATGGCGTGACTGCCCGAGGAGCTCGACTGGCCGGAGCCACCAGCCGGGAAGTTGCCCAGCGGATGCTCTCGATCGAGGTTGCCCAGGCCGGTCATCGCACCCGGCCGCATGGCTTCTTGAACGACTGCCGCAGCCCGCTGAGGTTCACTTGTTGACGAGGCGAAATTCAGCGTCCCACCCAGCGCGTCGGGAGGTCCAAAGCCGAGCAGATTTTGCGGTGCAGGAATGGGGCTGGAAGGGGAGAAGCCGGGCGTGCCGCCTGCCGTCGCGTAGGGGCTCGTTTGCTGCGGGGCTAGCTTGTCCTGCAGTAGCGCCAACTTCTCTCCCAAGCTCAGTGCGCTTGACCAAGCTGGCGATGGCTGAGCGGTGCTCGCTGAGTAGGAATCAAGTTGAAAGTCTTGGCTGCTGAACTGACTGGGGGAAGTCTGTATGCCAAACTGGGTCATGTCGATCCCCAAGCCTCCGTCGGACCAAGTCGCCAGCGAGCCTGAGGAGGGCGCTGAGGGCGTTTGATCCGCCGACTTAACCGCTTGCAGATGCAAATGTTCCAGGCCGGAAATCTGGTAGTTGGAGATTATGTATAGCAACACCCCACCAGCGGCAGTCAACACGGGCCAGCGTCTGCGAATTCCGAACATAAGCAAAGGATCCTGTCTCGTGCGCAGTTGAGAAAAGCTGCACTTCGTCCAAGCGCTGGTTGCTCGAGCAGCCATGCCCAGCCAAACGCGAAAGCGAACCTAGACCAGGATCCGTCCAAGGTGTACGCGAAGTAGATCTATCGACACTCGCTCGCAGTCTGCAGGACGAGAAACGATCAGCAGCAGAATGTTTTAGAACACCCCGCGCGAGTTGCGCCGCATACTCAGCCCTGCGCGACTCGGCAAGCTATGCCGGTAGCCATACAGGTAGCTATGCCCATTGGCTGGCTATTGCGGTTGGAGCAGTGCACGCACGGTGTACAGGCCCACTTGGCATTTAAACGCTGGGCAGAGAATCGCGTTTAGCAAAACATTGCATCACGCGACATTGCATCACGCGACATTGCATCACGCGACATGGCATCACGCGACACTGCATTACGCGACACTGCATTACGCGGCGCGGTCACGTGCTACGGCCGACAATGCGCCAAAGCCATCAGCGCATAGCCGCTGACCAAATTCGGGTCGCCTTCCATCCAACGCGTGGTTGGATTGACCCAACTGCCATCGGTCTGTTGCAATTCGGAAAGCTTGACGATCAACTCGCCTTTCCAGTCGTGCGGCGTGCCGCTGTCATCGACAAATTCGGCCTCTCCCAGAGCGTCTAGGGCTTTGGCCATGGTTTGGTAATAATAGAACAATCCCTGCTGTCCTACGCCCGGGTTGTCCTCCAGCGAGTAGTGCTTGCGCAAGAATGACACCGCCGCTTTGACGCGTGGATCGTCCTGGCTGAGCCCCGCGTAGATCATACTTTTTAAGCCGGCGTAAGTCATCGATCCATAGCTCCGCAGCCCTCCGTTGGGCTCGGTTCCCGCCTTGCTCTCGCCGCCATCGGCGACGGTGTAATAGAAGCCGCCGTCGCCAATCTTGGCCGCAAACGGCGAATTGTTATGCGGCGACTCCAGGTTCTGACAGCGGGAAACGAAGACCAAGGCTTTCTGGATAGCTTCGTCATCCTGCGGGTTGCCCACCGATTTGAGCGCGTCGATCAGGAAAGCCGTGTTGGACAAATCTGGACGCGAATGCGATCCATACCCGGCCCCGCCATAAAACAAGTCGCTGGGATCCTTGCCTTCGTCTTCATCCCACTGAATCCCCTTAACGAAAGCGTCAGCGCGTTCAACGATCGTCCGATACTTGCCATCCTTGTTGGCCTGGGAAAACACGACCATGGCAATGCACGTGTCGTAATTTCGGTGCGACGAATCGGCACGGTAGATTCCCCCGTCCTTTTGCACGTGTTGTTCCAAAAAGGCCAAG
>JBEBXX010000173.1:0-5708 GCA_040391435.1 Aureliella helgolandensis
CTCGCACCGGAACAGCTCGCAGTCGTCCAGAACATGCAAAAATTCAATTATGACCGTGCACAGATCGACGAGCAGATGAATCCGGAAATGGTGATGATCGAACGTTAGGCTAGGGTTGCCAGCAGTCGAGAAACTGAGCTGGATTGCGAGTCGCGTTTGCAAACATAGGGGGTCATTGCCAGTTCGATGAGTCGCCCCACGGCACACAGACGACCTGCATAACAAATTGCACTGCAACACATTGACCGAAATGACCCAGACGTGATTTTAGCGGCCCCCACAACTAACCTACTTGCATCGCGCAGAACACCTGCACTCGGTGGTCCGCCGCGCTGCGGACGGCTCCTTGTGCGGTGGTGCTTTACGATGTTAGTGTGTGGGGCGAGCTGGCAGATGGCCGGCCCCTTGGGCCAAGCCCAAGTGCGTGCACAGCCGAACGACATTCTGTCAATGTATTTGTTCAATGGTGCCGACGAAGCGACGTTTCGAAGGCAACTGGAACAGTCCTCGCAGATACGCATCGACCGGATCGCTGAAGTCGTGGACCTCGACGCAGCTCAGCGCTCGAAACTTGAACTGGCAAGCCACGGAGACTTGTGTCGCTTTTACCGCGAGCTCGCACTACTTAGGCAGAAAGTGAAAGGACTCGACCCGCAGGACCACAACGACTTCCAGGCCGCTTGGGCTCACATCGGTCCCGTACAGCAACGATTGAGCAAGGGGATCATCGACGAGAATTCCCTGTCGCAGCGCATTTTACAGAACTTGCTCAGCGATCAACAGCAAGCGCGCTACCAGCAATTTCAGCAGGAGCGAAAAAAAGCACAGTTGCGGGCACTTCTGCGAATCAGCGTAGCCGAACTAGAGCAGGTTGTACCGCTAACTGAGAAACAGCGGACGGAATTGATTAAACTACTGGATCAGAGTTCACTGGCGGAAAATGGGACACCCGATCGACAGCAGCAGGCCTTCTACGGACACATCCTGCTGGCCCAAGTTCCAGACGAACAACTAGAAAAATTGCTAGACGAACAACAGAGACTAGCTCTCAGCAAGTGGATCGCGCCTTATAAAAACTTTCGCTTGCGGCCTTGATTTCATCAAGGTTTCCCTTTTAGCAAACTGTACCGATGGTGTGTAGCAGGAAAATTTGTTTCTCGATACTCAGTCTCCTAATTGCGATCATGGTGTTGAGCGCCACTACGGCCCATGCGCAGCCGGGCGTATTGCCTCAAGGCGATGTGGTGCCGCGCGATGTGCGCGAGATCTATGACCGCGGCCTGGAGCATTTGCTCAGCACCCAGAGTGAAGACGGTACCTGGACCGATGGCTACCGTGGGCCGGGCACGACCGGTATGGCTATGATGGTATTTCTAGCTTCTGGTGAGGACCCCAATTTTGGGATCTATAGCCAAGCCATTCGCAAGGCGATTCGTTCCATCATTCGCTCCCAAGATGGTTCGACTGGCTACATGGGCGACAGCATGTATCAACACGGCTTTGCCTGCTTGGCGTTGGCCGAGGCCTATGGCGCTATAGATGAGAGCGATCTATGGGAGAGCGGCGCACCGGTGGCTGGTAAAGAGCGCTCGATTGCCGAGGCGTTGGAGCTGGCCGTGCGCTGCTCGATCACTGCACAGGAAAAGAATCCACACAGTGCGTGGCGCTATTCGCCTGCCGCGCGCGACGCAGACACCTCAGTCGCGGGCGCTATTTTGATGGGGTTGCTGGCGGCACGCAATGCGGGTATCGAAGTGCCCGACAAATCGATCGACTCAGCCATCAAATATTTCGCGTCGATGACCGGCGATAGTGGAGCCGTAGGATACTCCGGTGGATTGGGCGGATTTGGCCAGTCGATCGCCCGTACATCGATCGCTTGTCTGGTGTACAGCATCGCCAAGCGTAAGGACCTGAAGCAGTATGAGGCGACGCAGCATTACATTACCAAGAACATGAATGAGCAGTCGCACTACGAAGAGTACGCTCGCTATTACGAAGCCCAGGCGTTGTTCCAGGCCGATGTGGAGGCATGGGAAAAATGGAATCGTTCGCTGGTCCGCCAGCTTAAGAGCTCCCAGGCTGACGACGGCAGTTTTAACGGCCAGTTTGGCAAGGCCACCACCACTTCGCTGAACCTGTTGGCGCTGGCGCTGAATTTTCGCTTCCTCCCAATCTACGAACGATAAGCACGTCGATGTCACATTCTATTGCCCGCCCAACCTCTATCACTCCACCGCTACCGCTACCGCTGCTACTGCTACTGCTACTGCTACTGCTCAGCATAGGTACCGGCCAGGCTGTGGCTGATCAGCCGACTATGCGCCTGCGTCTGAAGGATGGGAGCTTCTCAACGGGCACGCTGGTCGGGACGCCCCATGACGACCATCTTGGCTGGCACAATCAACTCTTCCAACAGCCCTTTGCCTTCGATGTGCGGAACGTCCGCTCGCTGGCGCGGGATGTCGATTCCACTACTCAACCGGACTCCGCCATTGCCGAAGAGACCCTGGCCGCCGGTGACGCTTCGCGGCTGAAGCCAACTCGACAAGTAATCGAGATGCTGGGTGGTAGCGCCGTTGTCGGCGCGTTGGTCGGCATGGACGATGCTTGGCTGACGGTCGATTCATCGACTCTGGGACAGGTGCAGATATCGCGCACTCAGGCCGTCGCCGTCTCGGATGCTGAATATGCGGGGCAAATGATCTATGCTGGACCACTCGATGAAACCCATTGGCAGCGTTTAGGTGATGTTAGCGACTGGGATTTTGAAGCCGGCGTGTTGGTGGCGCGGCGACCTGGAGCGGCTATTGTTGGCGACGTACAGTTGCCTGCCCAATCGCAGATCAATCTGGCGCTCTCCTGGAGTGGTACACCCGATTTTGTGCTGTCGCTGGGCACGCTCGCCAGCAATCGAGTTTCCAGAGTGGAAGAGGTTCCTTCCGCCGCGCGATTGGAAGTCTGGGCCAACCAATTGGCCCTGGTGCGCGAAGTGGACGGCGGTGCAGACATCGCCATGTTGGCTGAGCTCAACGCGGTCAATCCGCGCATCGAACTGATCCTGTACCTGGATCAACAGGCAGGTAGCGTCGTGGCCTGCGATGCGCATGGCCGCCCCATGGAAACCCTGCGAGTCGCGGGGAATGAGCCGAAGGTGCGCACGGCGGTGCACCTGTCCAACAGTGGCCCATCCCTGACTGTCGAGCGCTTCGAAGTTCGGCAGTGGGACGGTGTCATTGCCACGGTTGCAGAAGCCGGAGAGCAGCTTGTATTGGCCGGCAGCGGGCAACGCACCGCCGGTGGTATCGCCGGCTTCGATTCACAGAGCGACGAGCTACGGATAGCGCTGGCCGGCGGCGGCGAGCAACGTCTGCCGCTGGGCGAGCTGCGGCGCGGCAGCATTGCGTCTGCCGCCACCTCCGCTGCCGAGCTCTCCAGTGGTGACAAGCCAGCCGCGAACACCTCCGAGAACTCGCCTGAGAACGCATCTGAGAACTCGCCTGAAAACGCATCTGAGAACGCAGAGGTCGCTCAAACCGTTGAACTAGTCCTGATGGATCGCACGCGCTTGAAGGGACGCATGCTGGCTGCCACCGATTCGGGAGACCTGCGATTCGAGGCGCACGGCGTGAACGGTTATCTGACCATTCCGCTAACCGCAGTGCGTGGCGTAATTGGCAATTCCGAAAGATACACGGATCAAGCCGTTGAGCTACCGCTGGGAACGCTCAAGAGCGACCAGCAGCAACTCAGAGGGCATCTGGTACCCACGGACCCAAGCCACGCTATGGCCGCTGGCAATTTGGCTCTGGTGTGGCAGCCGACAGGCAGCGCGATATCCAGTCCGCTCAGCGCGTCGGCATCGGGCTCGATCGCTTATCGCGTTCCGCTTCCCAAGCCGGTAGTGGAGGCCTCTGAGCAGAAGAGCCAGCCGGTGCAGCTCATCGCACCCGCTATAGAAATGTTTTTGGGGCGACGCGGCGCGCAAGCTAACGCCGATCAAGATCGGGCGGCTGATGATACAGGCGACAGTGAAGGTGGCGCAAACACTAAGGCTAAAGTGGCCGAGGCTCGCGAAATCCTATTTCGCACCGGCGATGCGGTGGATGGAGTCGTCGAGCAGATCGATGAGAGTGGCATGCGTTTTCACTCACAGCAGACCGACACGCAGTTCGTGCCTCACAATTTGATCCAACATGTGTGGCTCAATAAACTCAGCGGCCAGACTTCCACGTCACCGGAGAAGTTAAAGCGTTTGTTGACTGTCCCGCGGTCGCTGAAACAAGATCCACCGACCCATCTTATTATTGCCGTCAATGGCGACTATCTGCGTGGCCGACTAGTGAGTCTACAAGACGACAAGTTGATTGTCGAAGTTCGACTGGAAACAGTCGAGTTGCAGACTTCGAGAATCGCCCAGATCGTGTGGTTGCACGACCGCGACTGGCAAGCGAAAGGGAATGCTGACAAGGCGGAAAACCCGCCAGACGAGCTAGTCGCCGCAACGCGCGGGCCCGAGGACCCGCCCGAAGACACATCAGACGACACAGTAGACGCGCAAGCGCTGCCCGAGGTGGGGCCATTTCTGGTGCATGCCATCGGACGCACCGAGCGTGGGTTGACTTTTCATCCTCAGTCTTTAACTGCAGGCAAACTTTCGGGCGTCAGCGATCTACTGGGAAAGTGTTCGATCGCCGTGGATGACATCAACCAGTTGCTGTTCGGGCCAGACGTGCCGGAACTGGTCCGCCAGTATCGGGCTGACCCCTGGACACTGTCGCTAGCTCAACTGCCACGCGTCTACACCGACGAGGGAGGTGATGCCTCGGCAAATAATCTGGGCGATGCCTCGCCGATGGTGGGTCAAGCCGCGACCGATTTTACGCTGCAGTCGCTGGCCGGTGAAAAGTTTAATTTGAACAGCAATCGCGACCGTGTGGTGGTGCTCGACTTTTGGGCCAGTTGGTGTGGGCCTTGTGTGCAGACCATGCCGCTGGTGGAGGAGGCTGTCGGCGATTTGGGTGCCGACAAGATCCAGTTAGTGGCCGTCAATATTCAAGAACCAGCCAGTCGAGTTCAGGCCGCAGTGGATCGTTTGCAGATGTCCTCTACGGTGCTATTGGACGTCGACGGGCAGGTTGCCGCAGCGTACCAGGCCACTGCAATTCCACAGACAGTGATTATCGATCGCGGTGGGAATGTGACTCACGTCTTCGTAGGTGGCGGGGCGAGATTCGTAGCTCAGTTTAAACAAGCCCTAGAAACGGTCGTGAACATGCCGCATGCAGGGCCGGCGGGAAATCCTGCGAATTAATAGTTGAGCAGTTTAGACAAGTGGCTCGACGAGTGGCACCACCGTAATCGGCATAGCTTCTCATGGGTTATCGACAGGAATTGTGCGCAAGGAGCGAATACGACTACCCTAAGTATTCGTCATTAGCCTAGAATCTAAGGCGGGCTGACCGTCGTAACGGCAGGCACTCGCGATGTGACTGATCGGGCATCGGACAGGGTAGCATTCAACTTCACCACCTTACTGAGGACGTGTTCGCGTGGAGTCCATCGAAGAGCAGTTATTAAAAGATTTCACAACCAAATTCGGCACGCGTCCGGAATTGTCTGATGAACTCGCTTATATTGGTGTCGACTCAGTGGGCATGGCGGAACTGACGTTAGATATCGAAAAGCAGTTCGATATCAGCGTCGAC
>JBEBXX010000174.1:0-5707 GCA_040391435.1 Aureliella helgolandensis
TTTCGTGGTTGGCTACTGGTGCTTTCCCTGCCTGGTAACCGCGCTGATCTCGCTAATCCTGGTCTACTGGGCGTGGGACGAGGTGCGGGCATCGGTGACTTACCTGTGGCGCGTTTACAAAGCCAGCGACGCCAAGACAATGTGGTTGGCCTTCTGCGGCTATCGCCGGCCTGTAATGGACTCGGTTGCTGCACAAATGGTTCAGTCGAAACACGAGGAGTGAGCGATGTGGGGACGAGTCGTCGAAATTATGACTGGCGTGTGGCTGCTGCTAAGTCCGTTTATTTTTGGAGCACACCACGATCCGGCCGTCTTATGGGGAGATATTGGAACAGCCATACTGATCTGGATCCTGGCAGGCGCTTCATACTGGCCACCCTTAAAACACGCGCACTGGTTCATCCTTCTGGTCGCTGCTGGGTTGGTCATTGTTGGACGCTTCTCGGCTGGCATGCCAGCCACCGCGCCCCAGCAGAACCACATCTTCGTGGGTTTGTTTTTACTGATGATCGCGATCATTCCCAACGAGGCCTCACAGCCCCCCATCGCGTGGCGCGCGCCCGCGCAGGCCAAGTAGTTAGAGCGGCGCAAACGGATACTCTGTTGCAGCACAGACTGTCCGATAAGTAATCGCCCCGCGCAAAGACGGGGAGCGTCTAACGACAATCAATTCTGACAACGGTTTAGCCTAAAGCGGTGGAGGTGCAAGTTGAAAAGAATATGGCAGGAGAACGGGTTGTCCATCACCTTGTTTGCGCTCTTTGTGGTGGCGCTTGCGGCTCAGTTTTTCACGGGGCGTGCGGTCTATAACGATGATCGCCTCGGACACGGCCACCGACAGGTCGGCTACGTTGAGTATCTTTCAACCGGTCACTTTGTCGAATCCGTATTTGAGAACTGGGAGAGCGAGTTCTTACAAATGGCCATGTTCGTCTTGTTGACAATTTTTCTCTATCAAAAGGGATCTGCACAGTCAAAGGAACCACCAACTTCTTCATCCCCAGACGACGATAAAGAATTGCGAACAGCTAGCTCTCCTAGCGCGTACCGTTTGCTCTATGAAAACTCGCTGTCCATAGCACTCACTGTACTATTTGGCATCTCTTTCGCGATGCACGCGGTCGGTGGAGTCATGGAGCACAATGAAGAAGCCCTGAATCATGGTCAGAAGCAAATCCAATCGACCTTGCAGTACATATCCACATCGCAGTTCTGGTTCGAGTCGTTCCAGAACTGGCAGAGCGAGTTTCTATCGATTGGCGCGATGGTAGTTTTGACAATTTTTCTTCGGCAGGCAGGCTCTGCTGAGTCGAAACCGGTATAGCAGGTTGGTTGTCGGTTGGAGGTTGCAGTCTCGACGCGGAGCGTCGAGCCACATTGGCAACAACTCTACCCTAGATTTCTCCAGATTTTCTTAGTGAATTTCCGAATTCGTCGTAACATCTCTGCTAGAAAGAGTGTTTAAGGATTGCTGGCGAGTGCTCGCCGGTCACATACACTCCGGGCTTCTTCCGCGCCCGACCGATGTGTTGTGTTGCCTGTTGTGTTGTCTATGGAGTTAACGCCGTGCCCCCCTTCCAAATATCTCGTCGCGCGGTGATAGCCGGCGGGAGTACTCAGCCGCAGAACTTCCGCCTGCTGAAGCTGCTCTGTGTTGTGGTTCTCAGTCACTTTTCAGCATCGAGCATCGCGGCCGACTTGACGGCGGATTGGCCGCAATGGCGCGGGCCTAATGCTTCCGGCGCCGCCGTAGCCGCTAACCCACCGACGACATGGAGCGAAGCCGAGAATATCAAGTGGAAGATCGAAGTGCCCGGCAGCGGAAGCAGTACACCGATCGTCCTGGGCGAACGCGTGTACGTAGCAACCGCGGTTAAGACCGAGCGCACCGAGCCAGCAACGGAAACTACCGCTGACAATGCAAACAATAGTCGGCCACAGGCGCAGCCCGCCGAAGAGAGTGCCACGCAGCGTGGCGAGCGAGGTTTCGGTCGAGGTTTTGGACGCGGCCAGTCGGGCTCGCAGTCGGAAGCGGCGCCGAGCAACTATTACGATTTCATGGTCTTGGCCTACAACCGCGCGACCGGCCAGGAAGTATGGCGAACCACGCTCACTTCGCAAATCCCCCACGAAGTCGGACATAGCACCAATACCTATGCATCGTCTTCACCGATCACCGACGGCGAAAAACTTTATGTCTCTTTCGGCTCGCATGGGATCTATTGCCTTAGTCTTAACGGCGACAAGCTGTGGGCCAAAGACCTTGGAAAGATGCAGACGCGAAATCAATTCGGCGAGGGTAGCTCTGCGGCGGTTCACGACGGAACTTTGGTTGTTGCCTTTGACCATGAGGGGGATTCGTTCATCGCCGCACTGGACGCAAACACGGGCGGCGAGCGTTGGCGACAAGCGCGTGACGAGCGGACTACTTGGGCCACGCCGTTGATCACCGATTACAAAGGACGCTCACAAGTCGTCACCAACGGCAGCAATCGCGTGCGCAGCTACGACCTAGAGACGGGCGAGCTGATTTGGCAATGCGGGGGTCAAGCGGGCAATCCAATCCCCACACCGGTCCGCTTTGAAGACAACGTCATTGTTATGACTGGATTTCGAGGCTACGCAATCTACTCGATCCCACTGAGCTCCGTCGGTGACATCACTGGGACAGATGCAGTGACCTGGGTTGAACAGGATGCGGCGCCCTACGTCTCATCGCCGGTGCTCTACGAGGGGCAGCTATATTATGTCAAAGGCAATAACGGTGTCTTGGTCTCGCGCGACGCGAAGACGGGCCATCTGCTGATCGATCAAACTCGACTGCCTGAAATATCGTCCGTGTATGCGTCCCCCGTGGCTGCCGGCGGTCGCATCTATTTAACCAGTCGCGACGGCACGACAATTGTGTTCAACCATTCCAAGTCGTTTGAAGTGATCGCGACGAACAAGCTCGATGGCGAGATCGACGCATCAGCGGCGATTGTGGGCAACCAGATTTTCCTGCGCAGCAAGACTCATTTATACTGTATTGCATTGACGGAAAGTTGACACGTATGTCGTGGATCGCTCCGCGATCCTTGCTCCTCCCGCAAACCCTCCATCCCAGCATTTTCGGAAACTGCTTAAGAGCAAAAAGTCTGATCGCGAAGCGATCAGCGACAGTTTCTCAACCAATCTCTATCAACCAGGAAATCCCCCATGACACGCAAGACTGCCCAGCAATTCGATCAGCGACTACTCGACCTATACGATGACTATGCCCACGGCCGCTTGACTCGCCGAGACTACGTAAAGCAACTGGCAGCATTCGCCGTGGGGGGACTGAGCGTCCACGCGCTCGAGCAGAGTCTGGCACCCAACTACGCTTTAGCCGAAGAGATCGCCAGCGATGACCCGCGAATCAAAACGCAAACAGTAAACTACGATTCACCTCAGGGGGGCGGCACGATCAGCGGCCTGCTGGCTCGTCCGGCCACCGTCAGCGATCAGAAGTTGCCGGCCGTATTGGTCATTCACGAGAACCGTGGCCTGAACCCATACATCGCTGACGTGGCCCGCCGACTGGCTGTCGAAGGCTTCTTAGCGTTCGCCCCCGATGCATTGTCGCCGCTAGGGGGCTATCCCGGCAATGATGACGAGGGGCGCGCACTGCAAGCTAAGCGCGACCGCGAGGAGATGATGCAGGATTTCGTAGCGGCGACAAAGTTCTTAGATACCCACCAACTTTCGACAGGAAAAGTTGGTGCCGTCGGCTTCTGTTTTGGTGGCGGCATGGTTAATCAACTCGCCGTCCGGCTGCCTGACGTACTCGACGCGGGCGTGCCTTTTTACGGCAGTCAGCCAGCTGCCGATGATGTATCCAAGATCAAGACACCGCTGTGCATTCACAATGCCGAATTGGACAAACGCATTCTCGACGGTGCCGCTGCATTTGACCAAGCTTTAACGGACAATAACGTTCCGCACGAGTCACACGTGTATGCGGGGGTAAATCATGGCTTCCACAACGACACCACTCCGCGGTACGACGAGGCTGCTGCTAAGCTCGCATGGAAGCGGACCTTGGCATGGTTTAGAAAATATTTGAAGGCTTGATTGGCAACAATGTCGTGGATCGCTCCGCGTTCCTTGCTCCTGCCACAAATCTGACTTCCCAGCCTCTATCCGACGCTGTTTACTGCCAGGGCAAGCCACTTAGGACAAGCCGCTTAAACTGCAGCTAATTTTAGGACATGCTACCGTATAATATCGTCTGTGGCTCTCTGACTCAGACACGACTCTTCACCAATACGGATCTACATGGACGTCCGGGACAAATTGGCCGTTTTAGCGGACGCTGCCAAGTACGATGCATCCTGCGCCAGCAGTGGCTCCAAAAAAACTCGGGTGGGCAGCCAGATCGGGTCGACCGAAGGAATGGGAATTTGCCACTCCTACACGCCCGACGGGCGGTGCATCTCCCTGCTGAAGATTCTGCGGCGAGTTTACTATTCCGCCTACAGTCCGATTCCCCATGCCGACGCGAGGTTACCCGGTCTGGCGCCGCCGCTGGTTCGCGAACACCGTCTGTATCAAGCCGATTGGTTGATCCGCTTCTATGGTTTCGACGCCAACGAGATCGTGGCCGAAGCCGATCAGAACTTGTCGCTGAGCATCGATCCCAAGCTGGCGTGGGCACTCGCCAATCGCCACTTCTTCCCGGTCGATGTAAATCGCGCCAGCCGCGAGGAGTTGCTTCGCGTGCCAGGCATCGGCGTCAGGAATGTTAAACGCATACTCGAGATCCGGGCTTACAAGTCTCTGCGGCTGGCTGACTTAAAAAAACTAAAGGTTGCCTGGAATCGCACCAAGCTGTTTGTGGTGACGGCCGATCACAACCCCAGCTTAGTTAGCCTGGATACGGCCGACCTGTATGGAAAGGCCAAACCCAAAAACCAGCAGTTAATGCTCTTCGACACATCCCTATCGGCCCTGACCGGTGAGGTGTAGCTTGACGCACTTCGCAAAAGTTGAAACCTTCGAGCAGTGGCGCGAGGCGGCCCGCAAATTCTTGGCGGAACAGGTTGTGCCGGCCGATGTACATTTCAGTAGCGAACCAGCCCAACCGTCGCTCTTCGATGTTGAACCGGCACCGGCGCTCTCTCCCGCCAACGGCCCGACGTACGCAGTCCCCTCGGCATTTCTAGAAGTGGCGCGACAAGTAGCCTGTCATCGGCGAAATGATCGCTGGCACATGCTTTACCGAGTCTTGTGGCGGATAACGCACGGCGAACCGGATTTGCTGAAAGTCGCCACGGACGATCACGTTTATTCGCTTTACCAAATGCAGAAATCGGTTAGTCGAGACGTTCACAAGATGAAAGCTTTCGTTCGCTTCCGAAAGGTTGAGGACGCCGGGGAGCCAGAAGTCTTCATAGCTTGGCACCGCCCCGATCATCGCATCGTCCGCTTAGCTGCTCCGTTTTTTGCACGTCGCTTCCCTGAGATGCAATGGACTATCTTGACGCCCGATGAATCGGTGAACTGGGATCGACGAGAACTGATCTATGGACCTGGCGCACCGACATCCGACGCACCCGATGGAGACTCACTGGAGGAGCTTTGGAAGACCTACTACGCCTCTATTTTCAATCCCGCCCGCGTCAAAGTCGCGCCCAACTCGCGTGAGATCTATGCTTGTCGACCATGGTTAGAGGCGGAGCTGCAA
>JBEBXX010000175.1:0-5696 GCA_040391435.1 Aureliella helgolandensis
CTTCTCTTCGGAGCGTGGTTCTCCAGGCCGCCCTGCGCCACGGCCAGGTCGCTTTTCCCGAGATGGGGGCGATTCCCGTCGCGCATCGACGAGACACTCGCCGGGGAGCTTGCGCGGTAGGCCGGCAAACTCCGGGCGTGCTCAATCCCCGCGCGGAGCTGGCCGCGACGCGAGTGGCCGCGACGCGAGTGGCGGTACTAGCAGTGGCGGGCGCGGACACTCAGATCGCCGGGAGGCAGGATCGTCGAGCCCGCGTGGGAATCCATTTCGCGGCGATCGGCCGCGCAGCGAGCAAGTCCGCAGCGATCGGCCACGCAGCGGTCAAGTCCACGGCGATCGGCCACGCAGCGATCAAGTCCGCAGCGACCGGCCGCGCGGCGATCAGACCCTCAGTGACGGGGCGCGCCGTGACCAGTCCAGCCCGAGCGGTCGACCAGCGAGCGTGTGGGAGCAGCGACGGCGCGTTGAGCCCCGCACACAACGCGGCGACAGCGAAGCGCGTAGCCGTGAGCTTCCCTCAGATCAGGCCAGCGGCGGAGCCTCTTCAGCCGAGCGGCCGGATACTTCGCCCAAAGCGCCAGCCGCTGATAACCCGTGGACTCGTCGCCGTCCCAAGCCGACTTAGACTGAAGCCGACTTAGGCCGAGCAGGTTGACTGGCCACCCAAAAGTATTGTCGAAACTATCGGCCGGGGCGTCGATAGCCTTTGGCTTCCAGAGCTTGATAGACCTCTTCGAGCGTCTTTTCGCCAAAATTCGAAATGCTCAGTAGTTCCTTGGGCGTGCTCTTGAGCAGGTCTCGCACGGTGAAGATGCCTTTCTCTTCGAGGCAATTGGTGGTGCGAACGGCTAGACCAATCTCAGCGGTGCTCAGGTCGAGTTGCTCGCGTAGGTGTCGCGCCTTCTCTTCAGCCTGACTGATGGGGATGCGGGTGACCGCCATGCTCGGTTCCTTCCTAAAAAGCGTATCCTGGACCTAAACCTTCGGTGCGTTCCGAAGTTCGTGGACAAAGAGTATAACCTAAGCAGGACGGGGCTCAACGACTCCGGAGCTCACTTTTACCAAGCGCGAAATGCTAGCAAGGGAATATGATGCCATCGCCACTGCTCGACGGACTAAACCCATCGCAGATCGCCGCAGCCACGCATATCGATGGGCCGTTGTTGATGTTGGCCGGGCCGGGGAGCGGTAAGACGCGCGTCGTCACTCACCGCATCGCGCACATGATCGAGTCTGGCATCGAGCCCAGGCAGATTGTAGCGCTGACGTTTACCAACAAAGCCGCCGGCGAAATGCGCAGCCGCCTGGAGCGCATCGTGGGTCCCAATGAAGTTTGGCTGGGGACCTTCCACAGCTTTTGCGTGCGCTTATTGCGGCGCTACGCGCGGTTGGTCGGACTCAGTGAAAACTTCAGCATCTACGATACCGACGATGCCAAGGCAGCGCTGCTGATGGCGGTCGGCCATGCCGATTTCGAACTCTCGCATACCACGCCGGGCAAATTGGCCAGTCGCATCAGCTACTTTAAAAATCGACTGGTGACCCACGACATGCTGCAGAGCGAAGCTTTCTCCAGCATCGATCACGCGGTGGCCCAGGTCTATCCGCACTATCAGCAGGTGTTGCTGCGCAATAGCGCTGTCGACTTTGACGACATCTTGATGCACGTAGCTACGCTACTGCGCTCGCATCCCGAACTGCGCCAGTCGCTCGACTCGCGTTTTCGTTACATCATGGTCGACGAGTATCAAGACACTAACTTGGCGCAGTACGTCATCGTGCGCCATTTGTCGGTCGACCATCCCAATTTGGCAGCCACCGGCGACCCAGATCAATCGATCTATGGCTGGCGCGGAGCCAACTTGGACAATGTCACCTATTTAGAGCGAGACTTTCCCAATCTGCAGGTTTTGCGACTGGAGGAGAATTACCGCAGCACGCCTGAAATTCTATCGGTTGCCGATTGTCTGATTCAGCACAATACGTACCGCAAAGAAAAAGTGCTTTTGCCGTTGCGCTCGACGGGGCGGCCGGTGCGGCTACACGTCTATCCTACAGCCCGCGCGGAAGCCGAGCACATTGCCGATCAAATGGCGGCCATGGTCAACGCCGGTGAGTATCAGTTCAGCGACTTTGGCGTACTGTACCGCACCAACGCCAATTCGCGTTTGATCGAACAAGCCTTGGCGCGCCGGCAGATTCCCTTCCAATTGATCGGTGGCTTCCGCTTCTATGCGCGGAAGGAGATCAAGGACTTAGTCGCTTACCTACTCTTGCTCAACAATCCTGAAGACGACGTGGCTTTGCAGCGGACGATCAACACGCCGCCGCGTGGCATTGGCAAGCAGACCGTCGACAAGCTGGCCAGCTTGGCACGCAGCCAAGGGACATCGATGCTGGAAGCCGCGCGCCACGTCGCAGCGCATCGCACGCTCAGCAAGCGGGCCGTGTCAGCCATCGCCGGCTTTTTGAAGATCTATGATCAACTCGGCAGCCTCATTCATGGACCGTTGGTGGACCTCTTGCAAACCACTATCGAGTTGACGCACTTTCGCGAGCACATCCATAAGCAGAAGCGGGGCGACGAGAGCGAAGGGGATTCGCTGACGAACTTGGACGAGTTGTTAGCGGAAGCCCGCGAGCTGGACCTGAGCGTTGGCACCGGTCAATCGGCACTGGAGACGTTCCTGGAGATCTCGGCGCTGCAGGCCGACACCGACCGATTGAATACCTCGCAGAATCACGTCACGCTGATGACCCTGCACGCCGCCAAGGGGCTTGAGTTTCGCTGTGTGTTCCTGATTGCGGTCGAGGAGAATATCTTGCCGCATGTGCGCAGCAAGGACGATCCGCTGTCGTTGGAGGAGGAGCGACGTCTGCTGTTTGTCGGGATTACGCGCGCCGAGGATCATCTGCAGTTGAGCTATGCCAAGAGCCGCGGATTTTCGGGGCAGGGGAGTGGCGTGCCCAGCTCCTTTTTGATCGAACTGCCGCGCAGCGAACTTGAAATCACCGATCACTGCGAGCGCTTTGATGACTTTGCAGATGCCGATGGCAGCTTTGATGACTTTCACGACGCGGGGGGTGAAGTCGATTGGGATGAGGCCAGTCAGATTGACGGCAGCGTTGACGATGTGGCCGACTACAGCGACTTTGATGATACTTGCCAGCTTCCTCCCGAAGAGATGGCCGCTCGAGCCGGCCGCAAACGCCCTCCCTCTGCACTTTCCAAATTGCGCTCGGCAGCCGACTTCATCGATCCCGATGCCTACGGGGACGATCCGTGGAGCGAATTTCGCGAGGGACGCATCGTGTTGCATCCCAAGTATGGCCAGGGCGAAATCGTAAGCTCCAGCGGCCACGGGCCCAAGCGTTCGATCACGATTTTATTTTTCGAAGATAAATCCCGGCATAGCTTTCGTGTATCGCACGTGCCACTAGAGATCCAGCATTGAACTTCCGCATCCACAGGAGCCGCGATGACGACAGTGAGTTACCCCAAAGTTGCCCAACTGAGGACTGTCGACCGTTTTCAACAGCGATTGCGTGAGCTTGATATTCAAATCCCCTGCGACGCGCAGTTGTTGACCGCCGAGCAAGGCTCGCCACTGGCGCAGCCACTGCAGGTAGGCGAGTTGACGATCGGCAATCGTTGGTGCATCCAACCCATGGAGGGCTGGGACGCTGAGCTGGATGGCAGTCCCTCGGAGTTGACCATTCGACGTTGGCAACGATTTGGAGAGAGTGGAGCCAAGTTAGTTTGGGGAGGCGAAGCGGCGGCCGTGCAGCCTTCCGGCCGCGCCAACCCGAGACAAACTCTAGCTACCGGCGGCAATGAAGCCGGGCTGCACAGGCTGCTGTCCGCACTGCGGCAAGCTCACTCCGCGGCCGAGCTGAGCCTGGATGACCTAGTCGTCGGACTGCAATTGACCCATTCCGGACGGTTCTGCAAGCCGATTGATAATCAGCGCTGGGAGCCACGCATTGCCTATCATCACCCGCTGCTAGATCTCAAGTTCAACATCGACCCCAGCGATTCGAGCGTGGTACTGAGCGATGATGAGTTGGAGCGCCTGATCGACGATTTCGTTTTGGCTGCCCAACTGGCCCAGCGGGTCGGTTTTCAGTTCGTGGACATCAAAGCCTGTCACGGCTATCTGCTGCACGAGATGCTCAGCGCACGCGTTCGCCCCGGCAAGTTTGGCGGCGATCTCGCGGGCCGCTCGCGGCTGATGAGGACCATCATCGAGCGGATCCGCCTGGAGTGTCCCGGCCTAGCTATCGGAGTGCGGCTGAGTCTGTTCGATACGTTCCCTTTTGAGTCCGGTGACGGTCAGGGAGTGCCGATGAATTGGGATGTCGAGCAGCCCTACGAATACGGCTTTGGTCTCTCGCCGCATGACCCTCACCAGATCGACTTGAGCGAGCCACTTGAACTGCTGCGGATGCTGCAACTCGCGGGAGTTTCGCTGGTCAATTTGACCTGTGGCAGCCCTTACTACAACCCGCACATTCAGCGCCCCGCCATGTTTCCTCCCAGCGATGGCTATCAGCCTCCAGAGGATCCGCTCGTGGGAGTTGCTCGGCAAATCCAGGCCACGGCCCAGGTCAAACAGCAAATGCCCGAGCTGGTCGTGGTGGGCTCAGGTTACACCTACCTGCAGGAGTTCTTGCCCGTGGTGGCGCAAGCCGCGGTGCGCTCGCAGATGGTCGATTTTGTCGGCTTGGGACGCATGGTGCTCAGCTATCCGCACATGCCTCGCGACAGCTTGGCGGGCCGCCCGCCTGCTCGCAAGCTGGTCTGCCGCACATTCAGTGACTGCACCACCGCGCCGCGCATCGGGCTAGTCAGTGGGTGCTATCCGCTGGACGCATTTTACAAGCAGCGCCCGGAGCGCGAGGTGGTGCAAGCCTATAAGAAAGACTCACCCTCGACCGATTAAGTCGGATGGCAAGCCATCGCGCTGGCCCTTGGGCCTCCCCATAGTTTGGCTTGCCCGCTAGCATCGAGAAAATTCCTTGGTTGGGTTATACTGAACGAAAGAACACGTGGTGTACGAATGATCAGTTAATCCTCGCCGGGAATTCCATGCTGTGCAACCTCCTATCAAGCGACCGCTGACCAGGCAGCAACAGGCCGTCTACGATTTGATACGTGAGCGGATTGTCAGCCGCGGCTATGGGCCGACGGTGCGCGAGATTGGTGAGCAGATGAACATCAAGAGTCCCAACGGTGTGGTGTGCCATCTACGCGCCCTGGAGCGCAAAGGGATGATCCTCCGCGCATCCCATAAAAGTCGCGGCATCGAACTGACCGAGTCGATGGCCAGCTTGGTGGGGGCCAAGCTCAAGCTGCAAGGCAGCATTTCCAACGGCTCGTACACTCCCCTCGATGAGCACTGGCAGCAGATCGATCTGGTCGACCTGACGGGAAGAGGAGAGGGCTTTCTACGAGTCACCGACGATTCGCTGGTGGAAGCACAAATTTGCAGCGGTGACTTGCTGGTGCTGTCTCAGCAGGCGTACGCGGAGGTTGGCCAATTGACGCTGGTGCACACCGCCCAACTGGGGAGCTGTCTCCGCTATTGGGTGCCCGACGGCACGCATATTCGTTTACAGCCCGTCGCCCGTGGGCTGCAGCCCAGCGTGTTTGAACAAGCTGAGGTGTTAGGTGTGGTGGTGGGGGTGGTGCGCAT
>JBEBXX010000176.1:0-5664 GCA_040391435.1 Aureliella helgolandensis
ACGGTGCAGTTGGTGATGAGCCAAGATGTGCTGTACTACAGCCCCACGGTCGACTACACCGACTGGGTGCTCAAGGCCTTGCAGAACGAAGCCGCCAAGACGGCGACCGCGCGGGCTGCCGGTGGCACCGCCAATCGCTAGTTCAATCTATTACTTGCGTGGATCGCACTAGCCGCGTGCGATCGACTAAACAACACCTCAGGCGCTCAGACAGGGAAGTCATGCGAGCGGAACGAAACCAGACAACTTTAGCTGCCCCGTGCACGGTCAGCGGTCGTGGATACTGGACAGGTCAAGTCAACAGTCTGACCTTCCTGCCTGCGCCGGCTGACTGCGGTATTCGCTTCGTTCGCACTGATTTGCCTGGGCGACCGAGTGTACTGGCGGTCGCTGAGAATCGAGCCAGCATGCCGCTGCGGACCCGACTAACGCGAGGCCGCGCAGAGGTGGATATGGTGGAACATGTGCTGGCCGCTTTGCACGGCTTGCAGATCGACAATGCGATCGTCCACTGCACCGCTAGCGAGATGCCCGCCATGGATGGCAGCAGCTTCGCTTTCGCGCTAGCTCTGCAGAACGTTGGTCGCTGCCAGTTGCCGGCACCGCGCGCGACGCTACTGCTCGATCGCACGATTCGCGTGGGCGACGATCAGCAGTGGATTATAGCGGAACCGTCGATCGCTCAAGCAGCGGCCTCACAGACATCCCGCCAGGCATGTAGCCAGATTTTGTCGCTGCCCGGCCGGCACCTGGAACTGGAGTACCAACTCGACTTCGGTGCAGCCTCCCCGATCCTCAAAGCCAACTGCAGCATCCGTTTGCAGCCCCAAGAGTTCCTGCAGGAAATCAGCGCCGCGCGGACCTTCATCGGCATAGATACCGCCCGGCAACTGCAGGCTCAGGGCATGGCCCTGCATGTGACTGAACAAGACCTAATCGTGTTTGACCAACATGGCCCCGTCAACAATCGCTTGCGTTATCCCGACGAGTGCGCTCGGCACAAGTTGTTGGATTTGGTAGGTGATCTAGCGTTGGCGGGCATTGATGTGGTAGGACGCATCACCGCTCATCGCGGTGGTCATCAACTCAACGGGCAGCTAGCCGCTAGCCTGCGCGAGCTGTACCTACAAAAAGCTGCCCAGCGACCATTAACACGCGGCATGGACGATCCTCAAGCCTCGGCCCGCAAGGCACGCCTAGCAGCCTAACACGCTTAGCAGCCTGGGCAGGCGTCAGCCTCCACAGACAACTGCACCGCATTGTACGCATAGCCCTACTCGCGACAGTCGACCGGCAGACCGGTGCTGAGCGGACTAGGAAATTAAATTTACCAAATAACGTAGCCAATACTATTTGTCTTCTGCAGTTCGCAGCCTCCACGGGGCTCGACGCGGAGCACGCGTAGTTCCCTCCCCCTTTGCCAATGACCTCCAAGATTATCCCTGAAAGCTGGTTTGTATGGCCACAATCATAGCCCATACCGCCGTCGTTGATCCCCGTGCGGAACTCGACGAAGAAGTCCGCGTCGGCCATCACTGCGTCATCGGTCCCCATGTCAAAGTGGGTCGCGGTACGCGGCTAGAAAACAATGTCACGCTGACGGGGCATACGACGATCGGTCGCAACAACCATCTCTTTCCGGGCGTGGTCATCGGTGCCGAACCACAAGATCTAAGCTATCAAGGTTCGCCCACTCAAGTCATCATTGGCGAGGGCAATGTGTTCCGCGAATCGGTGACGGTCAATCGGGCCACCGAAAAAGAGGACGGCATCACGGCGCTCGGCAGCAACTGCTATTTGATGACTTGCAGCCACGTTGCCCACGATTGCAAAGTGGGCGATCGAGTCATCATGGCAAACAACGTCATGCTGGGCGGTCATGTGCACGTGGCCTCGGATGCTACTTTATCCGGAGGCTGTGCGGTGCACCACTTCGCCTCCATCGGAGCTTATAGCTTCGTTAGCGGGCTGAGCCGCGTATTGCACGATGTGCCACCGTATATGTTGGTCGAAGGCTTCCCTGCGCGACCGCGGACGGTAAACGTTGTGGCTTTGAAACGCAAGAATTTCTCCAGCGAAGCCATCAAGTCGCTCATGGAAGCCTATCGCCTGCTCTATCGCTCACGAGTCGGCATGGAGCATGCCCGCGACATTCTAGCGGGAGGCAAGCCTTTATCACCAGAGCTACAAGTCTTGTTCGACTTTATCGAGGACTCTCAAAGCGGACGCCACGGTCGCGGCCGGGACCGGAGGAAAGCAGCATGAGTGCGTTGCGTTTAGCCATTATCGGTGGCGGGCATCTCGGCAGAATCCACGCCAAACTCGCCCAGGCCCACGAACAGTTTGAAGTCGTCGCGGTGGCCGATCCTTGCCGCCAGTCGCGCGAGCTAGTCAAGCAGCAACTGTCGCTGCCGACGGTAGCCGACTATCACGACTTAATTGGTCAAATCGACGCGGCCATCGTCGCGCCGCCCACAGTTGCGCACTACGAAGTCACCAGCACACTGCTCCGCGCCGGTATCCATGCGCTGGTGGAAAAGCCTCTGGCCAGCACGGCCGATCAAGCTCAGCGTCTGGTGCAAATCGCAGCCAGTCACGGCCGCGTGCTGCAGACCGGTCACGTCGAACGCTTCAACCCAACCTGGACCGCTGCGGCTCCGCACTTGGGACGCCCCAAGTTCGTGGAAGCGGTCCGCGCAGGTGCCTACAGCGGACGCAGTACCGATATCGGTGTGGTTATGGACCTCATGATCCACGACCTGGATCTGATCCTGTCGCTCGACCGCTCTCCCGTCGAGCAAATTCAGGCCAGCGGCATCGCGCTGCTGGGATCGCACGAGGATATGGCTGAAGCCAGAATCGAGTTTGCCAGCGGATGCGTGGCCAGCCTTCGGGCCTCGCGCTTGGCAACGGAAGCCACGCGGCGCATGCAGTTATACACGACTGAGTCCTACGCTGACATCAATTTCTCTGCCTCCGAAGTACACCTCATCAAGCCTTCCGCCGACGTGCTCGGGCGCGACATCGCCTTGGATGAGCTCCCCGCGGCAGAGCGCATGCAGATTAAAGATCTGATCTTTGAACGGTTCCTGGATCGCCAGACACTGGCCGCCCCATCGCGCAACGCCATCCTGGACGAACACAACGACTTTGCAATTAGCATCCAAACCGGCTGCGCCCCGTCGGTGACCGGCGCCGATGGAGCGCGCGCGGTAGAGGTAGCCCAGCGCATCGTGGAAGCGCTTCAAAAACATGCCTGGGATGGCCGCGACAGCAAAGCCTGGCGCATCGGGCCGCACGCGATGGTCGACCCGCAGATTCTCCCGCTGCCCATGCGCAGTCGCTTCCCAGGAGTGGATCGCCGCCGAGCAGGATAGAGCCTGAGGCAAGCTTTTTCCCCGACCTCGCTCCGAGCTTCTTTAGACTGCTTGTGAGCCTCGGCATTTCGCGTGACAATAGAGCAAAATCCGTTTTCCTCTACGACCTGTTACGCTTGTGAAGTGCTGCGCGTCGGAGCTCGATGCGTTCCGTCAAGCAGCTGTGGCTCGGAGCTAGCTGGCGTCAGCGCCGGCTCAACGACTCTCCAACTGGCTCAACCAGTCTTTCCACGTACCACCCACCACTTCCATTCTCTTACGGAGCCCACACCGTGACCATTCGACGACTAGCTTTATTGTCCGCTTGCCTGTGCATCGCGCCCCCTGCGTGGGCGCAAGAGCAAGCCGCTCAAGAACAACCCGCTGCCCAAGCGCCAGCCGACGAAAAGCCGGCGGAGAAAGAGGCTGCTGAAGAGAAAGCTGCTGAAGAGAAAGCTGCTGAAGAAAAAGCTGCTGAAGAAAAAGCTGCTGAAGAAAAAGCTGCTGAAGAAGAAGCTGCTGAAGAGAAAGCTGCCGCTGATAAGAAGGCCGCTGAAGAGAAGAAGGCTGCTGCCGAAAAGAAGGCCGCTGAAGAGAAGATGGCCGCTGACAAGAAGGCTGCCGACGAGAAAGCTGCTGAGAAGATGGCTGCCGACAAGAAGGCTGCCGACGAGAAAGCTGCTGAAGAGAAGATGGCCGCTGACAAGAAGGCTGCCGACGAGAAAGCTGCTGAGCAGAAGGCAGCCGTAGATCCAGGTACGACGCAGGGAGAAGTCAAACTCGAAGGGCTGAACAATCCAACCGGTATTGCCATCCAGCCCGAGACGGCCACGCTGTTTATTGCCGACTCAGGCAGTCTCAAAATCGTTAAAGTGGTCGACGACAAGGCCGTGGACGTCATTACGGACTTCCCTAAGGACGTGTACGGCAAGGGTCCGATGGTCAACATCGGACCGCTGGGTTTGCTGTTTCTTGACAAAAACACCTTGGTCGTCGGCGGCGGCGGGCTACCCGATGGCGAAGAGCTGCTGCGAGTCTACACGCTACCCGAAGATGGCCAGCCGATTAAAGCCGACGCGATGAGCGCATCGTTCGCTCTGGCTGCCTCCGACGGCGTGTTGGGCGAAGGCAACTTTTATGCCTTGGCGGCTTCCGGCGACGGCATCTATGTGACCAGCAATGGCGATGACGACAAGGGCTGGGTCGCCAAAGCGACTTTCAACGGTAACACCGTGAGCGGCTTTGAGCGTTACTTAGCCACCAAAGAAGCGACCGGGGTCGATGCTCCCGTGGGCATCACCATCAGTCCCGACGGCTATCTAGTCGTCGCACAGATGGGCGAGATCAGCGTGCCCGGCGACAGCTTGGTCACCTTCTATGACGCTGCCAGCAAGGAAATGTTGTTGAACGTGAAAACCGGTTTGCACGACTTGGCTGCCATCGCGTATAGCAAGCGTGGCCAGATGTACGTGCTCGACTACGCCTGGGCCGATCCTACCCAGGGCGGTTTATTTCAAGTGCTCGAGGACAAATCGCAAGACAGCGGTGTACGCACCAAGAAGATCACCGCCTTGGACAAACCGACCGCGATGGTCTTCGATGCCAGTGGCAATTTGTTCATCACGGTAATTGGGGAGGCCGCCGAGGGCAATAGCCAGGGCAAACTGATCCAGATCCCCGCTGCGGCTGGCCTGTAAAACTCGCCAACCTACCATGAGCTCCTTTAAAGTCCATCGTCCGCGATGGACTTTTTTTACGCCGCTTGATCGCATACGACTCCGCTGGAGGTGGCGATGCGTGGGAGAATGGCTTTGCCGCGGAGGTTGCCAGCGGCAGAGCCGCGGATTTTGTTAGCCATGGGTGGAGCGCAGCGGAACCCATGGAAACAGTGTGGCCGCGAATGCGGGCGAGTAGAACGCCCGATAGAAAACGCAGCTCGTTCGAGCTCCGCAACACCCTGGCGCGGGCAGAATGCGGGCGGGGCGATAGAATTGCGCAGGGTCGATACGCCGCCGAACCGCGCGACGCGTTTCATCATGAGGTGGAATGGGATGCGGCCTTGAACGAGTGCCACGCGCTGGTAATATCTTTCTCTCGGCCGCCGCGCGCGGGTCGGGGGCTGTCCTGGGGTTGCGCTGGATTCGCTAGAGCTCATCACAGATTCACCCTCGGCTAGATAAATCCGGGGCCTTGCCCCTAAATACAGATGCACCGAGAGGGAGGTGGGGAGAGAGCCACCGGGTCGCTATGCTTGCAGACCGGCGGCTCACGCGGCCGGCAAGAATGTGCCGCCCGCTGGGCTAAAGAT
>JBEBXX010000177.1:0-5662 GCA_040391435.1 Aureliella helgolandensis
CCTTTATCGGGGGTGTCGCTACCGATGTGCTCAGCCGCTTCTTCGTGGCCGTAATCGACTCGAAAAATCCGCGGCCACTGGGGCCAAGGATTATCTTCCGCCCGGCTTTCCGGTGGACGATCCATCAGTTCAAAATTGACCAACTGGCTACAGCCGTGTCGCAAGCTAGTGGCGATGCAGTCGGTGCCCGTGTCACCGCCGCCGATGACGACGACCTTTTTTCCCTTGGCAGAGATGAACTGGCCATCGGCATGTTGGCTATCGAGCAGGCTCTTGGTATTGGCCCGCAAAAAATCCATAGCGAAGTGCACGCCGCGCAGGTCGCGTCCTGGAATGGGCAGATCGCGCGGTTTGGTTGCGCCGGTTGCTAATAGCACGGCATCGAATTGATCGATCAACTGTTGTGCATCGAGCGTTCGACCAACATCCACACCCGTCACGAACTCGATACCCTCGGCGGCTAACAAATCAACTCGTCGCTGTACGACGCGTTTATCGAGTTTCATGTTTGGAATGCCGTACATCAGCAGCCCACCAATCCGATCTGATCGCTCGTAGACGGTTACTAAATGCCCGGCTTTATTGAGTTGATCGGCGGCGGCTAGACCGGCGGGTCCACTGCCGATGATCGCCACCTTCTTACCGGTGCGGTGCACGGGGGGACAGGCGGTGACCCAGCCCTCCGCAAAGCCGCGATCGATGATGGCGTTTTCAATATTCTTAATCGACACCGGTGGATCGGTTATTCCCAACACGCATGCTCCTTCGCAGGGAGCTGGGCAGGTTCTACCGGTGAACTCGGGAAAGTTGTTGGTTTTGTGCAAACGCTGCAGCGCCTCGCGCCAGCGTCCGTGATAGACCAGGTCGTTCCATTCGGGAATTAAATTATCGACAGGGCAGCCGCTGGCCGATTGGCAAAACGGCACACCGCAGTCCATGCACCGAGCACCCTGTTCGCGCAGTTTATCTTCGACCGCTTCGGTATAGACTTCTTGATAATCCTGCAGCCGCACCACGGGCAATCGCCAGGGCACTTTTTTTCGATCGAATTCACGGAATCCAGTTGGCTTTCCCATAGCAGTCTCTTTGCAAATGATTATTGATTTAAGTGTTTGGGTTGTGCGAAAAACTTAGTCATCGTCGGAGCTTACCAGAGCCGGTTCGCGCCGTCCGGCGCGTTCGTCCAAGACGCGTTTGTAGTCGACAGGCATGACTTTGACGCACTGCGCTAGGAAGGTTGACCAATCGGCCAACGCCTCGGCCGCTGGACTGCTACCGGTGTACTGCAAGTGGCGGCTTACCAGATCGTGGACCTCGGCTTGCTCGTCTGCCGATTCAATGCGTTCAAGTAGTACGGTGCCCAGATTGCATTTGACTTCGAAGTCGCCCATGCGATCCCAGATGTAGGCGATACCACCGGACATCCCCGCGGCAAAATTGCGGCCGGTGGTGCCGAGCACCACCAAGCGTCCTCCGGTCATGTATTCGCAGCCGTGATCGCCGATGCCCTCGATGACCGCAGAGGCACCCGAGTTGCGCACACAGAACCGCTCGGCGGCCCGCCCCCGGAAGAACGCCTCGCCACTGGTTGCGCCGTACAGGCAAACATTTCCCACCAAGATATTGTGCTCTGCCGCAAAGCTACTCTGCTTGGGCGGATAGACAATTACGCGACCACCCGAGAGCCCCTTGCCGACGTAGTCATTGGCGTCCCCCTCGAGTTCGATCGTCACGCCATGCGCAAGGAACGCGCCTAGGCTTTGACCGGCCGAGCCAGTCAAATTGATATGGATCGTGTCGTCGGGCAGGCCGGCTTGTCCGTGCATTTTGGCGATCTCATGGCTGAGAATTGTCCCCACGGTGCGATTGGTATTGATGATATCGGCCGCAATCTGAATGGGTTGCAGGCTCGCAATCGATTCCCGCGCGGCTGGCACCAGGACGGTCATGTCCAACGACTTCTCCAGTCCATGATCTTGCGCGATCGCATGCCGGGTAACCACGTCGGCGCGCAACTTCTTGGCTGGGGTCAAGATCGCGGTCAGATCCAAACCATCGGTCTTCCAGTGCCGAATGGCCCCGCGCGCGTCGAGCACATCGACTCGGCCGACCATCTCATCAATTGAGCGGAAGCCCAACTGAGCCATGATCTGGCGCGCGTCCTCGGCCACCATGAACAGGTAGTTAACTACATGCTCAGGCTTGCCCATGAACCGCTTGCGGAGTTCTGGATCTTGTGTGGCCACGCCGACGGGGCAAGTATTCAGGTGACACTTGCGCATCATGATGCATCCGAGCGTAATCAGCGGTGCGGTCGCAAAGCCAAATTCTTCGGCACCTAGCAGCGCAGCGATGACTACGTCGCGACCCGTCTTGAGGCCGCCGTCGGTTTGTAGCACGACGCGGCTGCGCAGGTCATTGAGTACCAGCGTCTGGTGTGCTTCGGCGATGCCCAGCTCCCACGGCAAACCCGCATGCTTGATGCTGGTCAGCGGAGAAGCTCCGGTGCCCCCCACATCGCCAGCGATAACGATGTGTTCGGCGTGCGCTTTGCTGACGCCCGAGGCGACTACGCCCACGCCCACTTCGCTGACCAGTTTGACGCTGATCCGCGCGGCTGGGTTGGCGTTTTTCAAATCGTGGATCAACTGCGCCAAGTCTTCGATCGAATAAATATCGTGGTGCGGCGGAGGGCTGATCAAGCCCACCCCTGGCGTGCTGTAGCGAATGCGAGCGATAGTCTGATCGACCTTTCGACCGGGTAGCTCTCCACCTTCGCCGGGCTTGGCACCTTGCGAAATTTTGATTTGAATCTCGTCAGCGTTGGTCAAGTATTCGATCGTCACGCCAAAGCGTCCCGAGGCAACTTGCTTGATCGCCGAGCGCTTGGAGTCGCCGTTGGCCAGTGGTTTAAAACGCAACGGATCCTCGCCACCTTCGCCGGTATTGCTTTTGCCGCCGAGTCGATTCATGGCAATCGCCAGCGACTCATGCGCCTCGGCGCTGATCGAGCCAAAGCTCATAGCTCCCGTGCAAAACCGCTTGACGATTTCACTGGTCGGCTGCACTTCATCCACGGCAATCGAAGGTCCGGCAGCTCCCATTTTAAAATCGAGCAGGCCGCGTAGCGTGCATTTCATTTTCGAGTCGCGATTGATGTGTTCAGCAAATCGCCAATAGGCCGTTTTGTCCCCGGCACGCGCGGCAGCCTGCAGGTCGGCGATAGCGACCGGATCCCAACCATGGCGTTCCCCTTCGGCGCGCCAGTGAAACTCACCGGGGTTGGGCAGGGTGGGCAGCAACTGCAACTTATCGGCGGGATAGCCCAGCCCGTGGCGACGCAGCATTTCCTCCGCCAGCACGTCGAAATTGACACCTTGGATGCGGCTGGCCGTGCCGATAAAACATTTTTCAATGACTTCGTCGCGGAGTCCCAGGGCTTCAAAAATCTGTCCACCTTTGTAACTTTGCAAAGTACTGATGCCCATCTTGGCCATGACTTTGAGCATGCCCTTGGCCACCGCCTTGCGATAGGCCATGACGATTTTGTCATCCGCTGCGAATTTATCTCCGGGCAGCAAGCCGTCGACCCGCGCTTGCCACAGGGCTTCAAAGGCCAAATAGGGATTGATCGCATCCGCTCCATAGCCGACCAGCAAGCAGTGGTGATGTACCTCGCGGGCTTCACCGGTCTCAAGCACGATGCCGATCTGGGTGCGCTTCTGCTGCTGCACCAAGTGATGGTGCACTGCGCCGGTCGCGAGCAGCGAGCTGACAGCCACGCGATCTTGTCCGACGGCTCGATCGGAAAGAATGATCAGTGTGTATTTTTCGTCGATGGCCGCTTCGGCCTCGGCGCAGATCCGGTCGAGCGTCGCGACCAGGCCGGCCTTGCCCAATTTGCGATCGAAGGTGATGTCGATCTTTTTGGTTCGCCAACCGCGGCGGGTCATGTGCTCCAGAGCGGCCAATTCCTCATTGGTCAAGATTGGATGAGGGATTAGCAGCCGATGGCAGTGCTCTGGGGTAACATCCAATAAATTCCGCTCGGGGCCGATGTAACACTCGAGCGACATGACCACTTCTTCGCGGATCGAATCGATGGCCGGATTGGTCACCTGCGCAAACAATTGCTTGAAGTAATCGTAGAGCATGCGCGGCTGATCGCTCAGACAGGCCAGCGCCGAATCGTTGCCCATCGAACCGACCGGATCGCGGGCTTGCTGAATCATCGGCAGCAGCATGAACTGCATGGTTTCCACCGTGTAGCCAAAGGCCTGCATGCGCGCCAGCAGCGTATCTGGATAAAAGCCATGGGCTTCTTTTTTGGGCGACAGTTCGTCGAGAGTAATGCGTTGCTCGCGCAGCCACTGGGCGTAGGGACGCTCCGCAGCGAACTGCTGCTTCAACTCCTCATCGGGAACCAACTTCCCCTGTTGGAAATCGACCAAGAACATACGGCCAGGCTGTAGACGTCCCTTTTCTTTGACCAGTGAGGGGTCGATGGGCAGCACACCTACCTCGCTAGCCATGATCACGCGATCGTCGTGCGTGATGTAGTAGCGACTGGGGCGCAAGCCATTGCGATCGAGAACGGCACCGATGAAATGGCCATCGGTGAAGGCGATCGAGGCGGGGCCATCCCAGGGCTCCATCATGCAACTAAAGTACTCGTAGAACGCGCGCCGATCCTCGGACATGGTCTCATGCTTTTGCCAGGCCTCGGGGACCATCATCATCACGGCTTCCTGCAGCGTACGTCCGTTCATCAGCAGAAACTCGAGCACATTGTCGAACGTTCCGCTGTCGCTGCAGTGCGGTTCAACCACCGGTAGAAGCTTCTTCAGTTCCGCGCCGAAAAGCGGATTGGCTGCGTTGCCGCTGCGCGCCCGCATCCAATTGGAATTGCCGCGCAAAGTGTTGATCTCGCCATTGTGACTCATAAACCGCAGTGGCTGGGCGCGGTCCCAACTGGGAAAGGTGTTGGTCGAAAAGCGACTATGGACCATCGCCAAGTGGGTCTCATAGTCGGTATCGGTCAGGTCGGGGAAGTACGGCAGGACCTGCCCACTGGTGAGCATGCCTTTATAGATGATGACCTTGGTCGAGAGACTGCAGATATAAAACTGCAGGCCGAACTTGAGCGATTGAGAACCTCGCAGGGCGTGGCTGGCCGATTTGCGAATGATGTACAGTTGGCGTTCGAAGGCATCTGGCTCGACATCCTCGGCCGCAGCTACGAAGAGCTGCTCGATGGCCGGCTCGGCATGCAGAGCAGTGGGGCCAATGTCAGCCAGCCGCGCGTCGGTGGGCACGCGTCGCCAACCTAGCAAACGTTGCCCCTGCTCGACGATGATGCGTTCCATAGTCTGCTTGCAGACAGTTCGCTCGTGGGCATCCTTGGGCAAGAACACCAGTCCGGCAGCGTACCGGCCAGGTGCCGGTAGGTCGATCTTCAAATCGTCCTTGGCGACCTTCCGCAAAAACTTGTGAGGCAGCGCGGTGAGCATGCCCGAGCCATCGCCGGTGTTGGCTTCGCAGCCACACGCGCCGCGGTGATCCATGGCGATGAGCATGGTGGATGCATCGCGCACGAATTGATGACTGGCCTGACCTTTGATGTGTGCGATGAAGCCCACTCCAGATCGGAAGAGCACACGTC
>JBEBXX010000178.1:0-5644 GCA_040391435.1 Aureliella helgolandensis
ACTCGGTACGGTCAACTTAGTTGAAATGCCACCACGGACCGCCAATGTGGCTGTGAAAGCGGTGGCAAGCGACAAGAATGGTATGCAGCAAAGGCTGTGCCCCGGAGACTGATTCCGAGATTCGATTGAGAATAGCTAAAGTTCGAGGCCATCTGGGATTTCTCGAACTTCCATGCGACAATTGATGTTGACGCCAAGCCGAGGGGCTTGGCATACTTTGCAGCAGCGTAACGGATTACGCCACCAGCGCTGGTGCACACAGCTTCCCGGGAATCTGTTGCGCCGCTCTGCCAAACTAGGTAGGAACCCTTTTGCGACACGGCGGCCATGGTCTTACTCCTCGCAGACCCCCAGCTCGCCTCGGGAGTGCAAGTGTCGTTCAGCTTCGATTCTGATACCAAAGAACGCATCCGCGCCGCAACGGATATTGTCGATTTGATCGGCAGCAAGCTTGAGTTGCGCCGCCAGGGACGCAATTACGTGGCGAATTGCCCGTGGCACAATGACACGCGCCCCAGTTTGCAGATCAATACCGAGCGGCAGATCTGGAAGTGCTGGGTGTGCGACATCGGTGGCGATGCGTTCAATTTCTTGATGCAGGACGAGGGCCTGAGCTTTCCCGAGGCGCTCAAGAAGCTGGCTGATCGAGCTGGCATCGTGCTCACGCAAAGCCCGGGTGAGAAGCGTCGCAAGTCCAACGAGCCCGACATCAAGAGCGAGATGTTTCGCGCCTTGAGCTGGGCTCAGGAGCAGTATCGAAAGTACCTGCTTGAGAGCCCTGCCGCCGAGGTAGCGCGGCAGTATTTAGAATCGCGCGGGCTTGAGTTCCCGGCCATTGAAACGTTCGGGGTCGGCATGTCTCCGCCGGGTTGGTCCACGCTACTGGACCGAGCGCAGCGTCAAAAACTGACGCCGCATGTGCTGGAGGCGGCGGGCCTAGTGATTAAGAAAGACACCGGTCGCTACTACGACCGCTTCCGCGGACGGATTATGTTCCCCATCCGGGACCGAGATTCGCGGGTCATCGCCTTTGGCGGCCGCGTGCTCCCCGGCGAGGACTCGGGGGCCAAGTACATCAATTCACCGGAAACGCGACTGTTTCAGAAGAGCCATCAACTCTACGGCTTTGACCTGGCCCAGCTACCGATTCGGCAGAGTCGCCAAGCGATCGTGATGGAGGGCTATACCGACGTCATGTTTGCGCACCAACGCGGCGTGATGAACGCAGTCGCCGTGCTGGGGACCGCTCTGGGCGCACCCCACCTGACGCTGCTCAAACGCCAAAATTGCGAACGCGTCGTGCTGCTACTCGATGGCGATGAAGCGGGACAGAAGCGCAGCGACGCAGTGCTGGAACTGTTCCTACACGCACAGATCGACGTGCGCGTGCTTTCGCTGCCAGACGGCCTGGATCCGGCCGACTACTTACAGAAATTCGGAGCCGCTGAACTGCAAAAGCTGATCGACAATGCGGCCGATGCGCTGGAGTTCAAACTGCGTCGAGTGAGCGCGGGTTTCGACCCGATGGTCGACACGCACCGCGCCAACCAAGCGGTCGAGGACATGCTGTCGCTGCTGGCCAAAGTACCGCACAGCGGGCTGATCAGCAACGATGCGTTTCTGCTGCGGCAGAACCAGGTGCTACCTCGCCTAGCTCGACAGTTTGCCATCCCCGAAGACACGCTCCGCGGGCGTCTGACTAGCTTGCGCAACAAGCAGGAGCAATACGGTAAGCGAAGACAGAGCCAGCGAATCGCGCCGCAAACTGCTCCGCCCCAGCGACTTGTCCCCCTTTGAACGCGAATTGCTTGAGCTGATCATCGTGGCTCCACAAATTGCCCCGGTAGTTTTGGAACGCGTGCAGAGCGGCTGGATCCACAGCGACGCGGCGCGGGCCATGTTAGATGCCTATCAGAAGTTGGAATTCGAGGGTATCTCGCTGGAATTCGACAGCGTGCTCAACGCCCTCGAAGACCCGTCCTTAAAAAGTTTATTGGTGACCCTCTATGAACAGGCCAATGCCAAGTTAGAATTCACCCGCGACTCGGCGGAGAATCGCTTGCGAGTGCTCACCCATCGCATGGGCGAGCGGCAGGATGTCGTGCGTCGCCAACAGCAAATTTCCCAACTCGAAAAGAAGGAGTTATCCGAGGACGACAAATTCGATGTGTTGCAAGATGTCATTCGCCAGGCTCGATTGCGGCAAGGCTTATAGACATATCAACGATTCGCACAGGAGGCGAATCGTCAAGTTACCCACTGACTAAAAAAACTGAACCTACCATTCCACCGCCTGCCAGCGCACATCCCGCGAGCTGACTAGGCAACCATTCAAAAGGAGTTGAACTGTGGAGCTACTGGACCTAGACCTTCGTCAATTGATCGCAACTGGCCGTGAGCAGGGCTATCTAACTTATCAGCAAGTCGGCAAGTACTTGCCCGATGAAGACAACAGCAGCGAAAAGCTGGACAATCTGTTAGTTATGCTGGACCACAAGGGAATTGCGCTGGTGGACAAGGCACCGCCGGCTCCTATCTCCCAGGCTCTCTCCGCTCTGGATGCTGCTGATGGATTCTCGCCCGAGGGAAGCGATGACGACCGCAGCGATGCTTTCGACCCTGACGATGACAAGCTCCCAGGTGCGTTTGAAGCGCACGCCGAGATGCCCAAGCTGAGCGACGATCCAATCCGCTTATACCTCAGCCAAATGTCGCAGATTCCGTTATTCAGTCGCGAAGAGGAGATCGCGCTAGCTAAGAAGATCGAGATCACTCGCAAGCGCTTTCGCCGCAGCCTGCTCGGCAACGATTTCGCAATGCGTCAGACGGTCGAAATCCTACGCCGCGTGCACAAGGGACAGTTGCCCTTTGATCGCACCATCAAAGTCTCGCTGACCGAGCGCTTGACCAAGGAACAGATCACGGCCCGGATGCCTTCGAACCTCAACACACTCGAGCACTTGCTAGCGCAGAAACGCGTCGTCTTCTCGGCCATCGTTCGCCGCAGCACCGATCCGATTCACAAAGCAGAATTGGTCAAGCGATACGTGCGCTTGCGTGCTAAATGCATCGTGCTGGCCGAGGAGCTGAGCCTGCGTTCACGCCGCGTTACGCCCAACATGAAGGCTCTCGAGCAGATGGCCGATCGCATGGAGCTACTGCGCGAGCGAATCAGCCAACTTGAGCACGACGACAGTTGCCCAGGGGAATGCCAGCGACTGCGAATGGAACTGCGGAAGCTGATCCTAATCACTCAAGAGAGCCCCACCAGTTTGCGCCGCCGCTGCCGCGAATTCCGCCAGCACTTCAGCGAGTATGAAGCGGTCAAGCGAGAACTCTCCCAAGGCAACTTGCGCCTGGTCGTCTCAATTGCTAAGAAGTATCGCAATCGCGGCATGAGCTTCCTGGATTTGATCCAAGAGGGAAACACGGGCCTGATGCGCGCGGTCGATAAATACGAATACCGCCGCGGCTTCAAGTTCTCCACCTACGCCACGTGGTGGATTCGCCAAGCCATCACCCGTGCCATCGCGGACCAAGCTCGCACGATCCGCATCCCTGTGCATATGATCGACGTGCTCAGCCGCCTGCGAAACATTCAGAAGCGTCTGACTCAAACGCTCAAGCGCGAGCCTTCGACCGAAGAGATCGCAGCGCAAACCGATCTGCCTGTGGAAGAGGTTCGTCGAGTGCTAGACATCGGTCGGCACCCGATCAGCCTGGACCGCCCGGTAGGTGAAGGTGAAGACAACAGTTTTGGCGAATTCATCGAGGATGGCGACCACAGCAATCCGATCAGCAATGCCAGCAACGGTCTGCTGCGAGACAAGATCGATGTATTGCTCAAGTCATTGACGTTCCGCGAGCGGGAGATCATTCGCCTTCGCTACGGCTTGGTCGATGGCTATTCCTATACTCTGGAAGAGGTGGGGCGGATCTTCAAAGTCACTCGCGAGCGCGTGCGGCAGATCGAAGCCAAAGCGGTTTCTAAGCTGCAGAATCCGGTCCGCGCACAGCAGTTGTCTGGGTACCTTAAGTCTTCAGCAGCGTGAGTTTATACCAAGCACGCGCTCAGCCCCTCACCCCCCGACCCCCTCTCCCCGAGTACAGGGCGAGGGGGCGACCGTGCAGGGAGTGCCAACCGCCTCTGCCCAAGTACAGCGAGTACAGCAAGTACAGCAAGTACAGCGAATACAGCGAATACAGGGCGTGGGGGAGAACGTGCGGGGACTTAGTCGTCGGTGGGTGTCTCGACGAATCGCGCCAAGCGGTAGAAGTCGCTGTCGATTTCGATGTAGCGCACTTTGGTAACCAGCGTCTGCGGGTCGACCAAATCTTCAAACGGAACAAAGGTTAGATCGAACTGGCCACCGACGGAGATCATCACACCGTTGAGTCCCTGCTCGATCAGCGCGCGGTAGGCTCCCACGCCAATCTGGGAACCGAGCATGACGTCGAAGGCGTGAGGTATAGCACAGCGGCTTTCGTAGCCCAGTTGCACGCCGTTGACCTTGCGCGTTCTGCCGGTCTTCTCCTTGTAGGCTTGGGAGATGACTTCGGCTAGCATTTTATTCATGTTGATCGAAGCGATCGCGATGTGCCCGTGGTCATCGCGCGGGATGCCTTCGAGATACTTGTAGGGCAGGTATTCAGCCAGTCCTTCGGCCATGACGATGACGCCGTAGGGTTGATTCTTTTTCTCGCGAGCCAGCATGACTCTCACGATGCGGTCGACGATCTTGTCGACGTCCATAATCGTGCGTGTCTTTCGATTGCCGGCCGCATCGACGACTTGTTCCTCGCCGCGCAGCGGGCCCACGATGTCCTCGACACTGAGTGCCAAACAGGCCTCTCCAGCGATGGCCGCGCCGTAGGCCAACCAGCCCGCACTGCGCCCCATGGCTTCGCACAAAAAGTAGGCTTGGCCAGCGGCCGCGTCGTAGTTCAAATTCCGCATTTCGGAGGCCAAAAACTCAGCAGCGGTGAAATAGCCGAACGTGAAGTCGATGCCCATGTAGTCGTTGTCGATCGTTTTCGGAAGATGCACGACGGGCATCCGCTTAGCATCGGCGGGCAACGTATCTTGATAGAGCTTCATTTTATTGGCGGTTTTGAGTGTGTCGTCACCGCCGATGGAGATCAGCGCATCGACCTCCAGGGAGCGCAGGGCTTCGTAGACGCGTTTGAGCGGCGCACTTTTTTCGGGGTCGGTCAAATGTTCTGGAGCCGAGACACCTTTGCCTGGATTGGTGCGGGCCGTGCCGATCATGATGCCCTGCGAAGTGCGGCGGTGGGCTAGGTCCTCGTGGGTAATATGCATGTAGGCCTTGCCCTCGACCAGCGGCCGCGAACCGTCAAAATCGATCAAGTGCGAATAGCCATGCTTGATGCCGACCACTTCGATGCCCGCGTTTAAAAACGCAAAAGCGGCTGTGCCAATAACGGCGTTGGCACCCGGTGCCGGACCGCCGGCGAACAACAGGGCTACTCTCTTGATGTCAGACATGAAAATCCTCATTTACTCAGTTATAGTACGGAACGACGGCGGGCGATCATGCTGCCTGTACAGCGCAAATAGCGACAGGGCGATACTGGCAGGCTCACCAACAGCCAGATTGTCTAGGACTTTGCCACCACTGACTAG
>JBEBXX010000179.1:0-5636 GCA_040391435.1 Aureliella helgolandensis
CAGCGGACCACAGCGGCCGAACTTACCGCGCGCTTAGACGCTGCCCATAGCCTGCTGGCTAGCCCGGCCCACGATCGCATCCTGCGCTGCGTGATCGCTGAGGGACAGCCCATCCTAGTTCCGCCAGGCAATGTCAAAATAGAGTCGGAGCGGCCGAGCAACCCGCTGAGCGATGCAATCATCGTGATTCCCGTACGCGTCCAAGAAAACGTTGAGTACCTGCTGCAAGTCATCCAGCGGCCCAGCGGTGGCCCGGCAGCCCAGCGGGGTTACTTGAGATTCGTAGCCCAGATGGCCGACCTGATGGCCGACTATTTGCGGCGGCAACAACTGCGTGAACTGGCCGCGGGCAGCCAGCGTCTGCGGCGAATTGAGGCGTGGCTGACTGCCTTGGCCGGTGTGCAACAGGAGTCTCAGCGATGTGAGATGGCTGCGGATGCGCTCCGCGAGCTGCTCAGCGCTGATCGAGCTATGGTAATCGCCGCTCACCCACGCAGTAAAGTGCTCGCGTTGAGTGGTAGCCGCCGCTTCGATTCTCGCAGCGAAATTGTGCTAGCTGGCGAGGAGTTGCATCGCAGGTTGTTGCGAAGTGAGCGGGTGTTCGAAGCGGGCGCCGAACAGGGTTCAGCAGTCTGTAGAGGGCTGTGGTTGCAGGCCACCGAGCGTCGCACGCCAACCGCAGACGGCCGCGACGATCAAGTCGCCGCGGGCGAGGCTGCCTCGCACTCGGTCCCACTACCGCACACGCAAGACGCACACTCAAACGGTGCGGATAGCCAGACGACCGGCGAGCTCGGTAGCGACCGCCAAAGCGAGGTTGGCAGCGACAGCTCAAACGGCAGCGATGGTATGACCGCGATCTGCCCGGAACCGCAACTGCAGCAAGCCATCGATGCGTTTTGCCACGCTCAGGGCGTTCAGCACGCCGCCATCATTCCATTGGATGTGGGCGGTCGCCTGTGGGCGCTGCTGGCTTATGGCGATTCAACCAGTCAGCCGGCAGATGATTTGACACAGTGCGGCGATGGCTCAGTTCTGCGACTAGCCCAGTCTATCGGCGGCATGATCGGCTACCGCAATCGAACCTACGAATCGCTGGGATGGTTGGCCACGCGGCTCATCGGTCGACGACCTTCGGCAGCCCCGCTGGCGCTCCATCGTTCAACGCTGCGTCGGGTCGCGCTCGAATTGACCATGCCGTGGCTGCTGCGACTGGCCCTTGTCGCCCTGCTGGCCGTCGTGGCGTTCTTCCCGGTCTCCCAGCAGATATCAGCCACGGCCATTCTCCAGCCGCGCAGCAAACAGATGTACTACGCGCCGGCCAACGCCGTAGTGACGCAGGTCCTGGTCGATGAGGGCCAAGCTGTAGTCTCGGGCGCGCCACTATTGCAATTGACCAGCCACGAGCTGGATAATCAACTGGAGAACCTGCATATCGAGCTGACCAAGACGACTGGAGAAATAGCTGAGAAGACCAGTCGGCTCAACCGGGGTGACGGCCTGAGCCCATTGCAGCGCGACCAGTTGGAGTTCAATCTGCGGGAACTCGAGACCTCGCGTAGCTCACTGCAGTTGCAAATTACCAACGTCCAGCAACGCGTCGACGAGCTCAACATCCAGGCTCGCGCTGAGGGCACCATCGCCACTTGGGATCTCAGAAATCGCTTGCTCAATCATCCGGTGCAGGCGGGGCAATTGCTGGCCAGTTCGTTCGATCCAGACGACCAATGGAGTTTATGGATATCCATTCCCGACCATCGCGCGGGGCTCGTCGCCACGGCCCTCGATGGTGCGGCCAACAAAGCTGTCAAGGTGCGATTTTCACTGGCCAGCCATCCCGATCTGGTGCTCGAAGCATTCGCCGCCGATATGGCCCCACAAGTCACCGTGCACAGCAGCGACCCCCACGCCTCCGCCACGCGCGTTGTCAGAACCGAAGCGATTATCGCTAACGCTGCCGCACTACCGTTGAAGAAAGATGGAGCAATTGCTCGGGCCACCATCGAATGCGGACGAGTGCCGCTGGTGTGGTTGGTGCTGCGCGACGCGGTGTGGGCCATTACCTCGCGGATTCGCATGTTCTGGTAACCCGCCGAGCAAGCACTACTGTAGCATCCGATTACTTTTTCTAGGAGCCGAAAGTGCTGATGGTTCGCACAGGTAAATTTGCGCTATATCTCGCCGCCGCTTGGGCCATGTGCGGCTGGGCCGCAGCGAGCTTAGCTCTTGGTCAAGGCAATGGCTGGATGACTTTTGAGAAGTGCTCTGCGATGGTCGAGTATCGCGTCGAAATACCTGCTCAAGAACGCGGTTTTTTAAAGCGCTTGAATGTGCAATTGAATCAGTCGGTGGACGGAGATCAGTTGCTGGCAGAACTCGACACCGACTTGGCCGAGTTGGAGCTGCGAATGGCCAAATTGGAACACGCCCGGGCTGAGGAACTGGCCAGTGACGATGCGGACGTCAAGCTCCAGCAATTGGCGTTGCGTCAGGTCGAAGCCGAATTAGCCAGCCATCGCGCGATCAGCAATAGCGTCAGCGAGTCGGAGATTCGACGCCTGGAGCTAAACGTCGAACAAGCCAAGGTGGGCGTGATCCGCGCCAGCCATGCGCGCAGCCGTGCGCTGAGCGAAGTTAAACTCAAAGCGGCCTCGGTCGAGGTGGCGGAAATGCGGTTGGCTCGCCGCCGCATCCTGGCGCCACGAAGCGGCGTCGTGACCACGCTCAAGGTCCATCCCGGTCAATCGGTCGAGGCCGGACAGACCATTCTCGAGATCGAGGACCTTGAGCTGCTCGTAGTCGACCGATTGGTCCCCATCGCACAGGTCAACGTCTCGGAATTAGTGGGCTGCGAGGTGCGAGTCGATATGCACCAACCCGATGGTCAAACCGTGCGCCTGTCAGGCAAGGTTACATCGTATGACCCGCGGGTCAGTCCCAGTGGGCTGGTGCGTATGCACGCGCGCATCAACAACGTGCAGCGCCACGGCAACTGGGTTTTGCTGCCCGGTAGCGAAGTGACGATGCACGTCGCGCAACCGGCGTCCGGCCTTTCCACTAGCCGCGTTAGCGTGCGGACTTCCCAGCCAACCCGATGAATGGGAAGTCACCGGTGAATGGATTACTGATTTGGCGAGAATTAAGGTTATTTATTTGGCTAGCAAGCTAGAAACTTATTCCACTGGGCTGGCAAGCTAGAAGCTTACCCCACTGGGCTGGCAAGCTAGAAGCTTACCCCACATTAGGACACGGCAAGCAATCAACAGTGTCAACGAAACAACATACTCAGTTGGCAACACCGCCAGCCGCAGGAGCACAGGGAGCTCACGGAGTACCCGGCAGCAGCCCGCGCTTGCAGCGGCGAAGAGATCTGCGATTCCAGCAGCTCGCAGTGGATCGCTGGATCGTGCTGGATCCGATAACACGCCAAAGCTACCGCGTGGGAGCAGTCGAGTTGTGGCTACTGAAGAGTCCAAATGGACGACTGCCCCATGAACAACTGTGGGCTCAACTGCGCGCCGCGCTCCCACACCTGAACATCGACGACCATCAGTTGCTGCGGCGCGTCGAGTCGCTTGTCGCAAGTGGACTGCTGTGGTCAGACCGTTCGCAGGACGCGGCACCCATCGAGACGCGCACGTACGCCAAGCGCAGCCAGGGCTGGCAGGCATGGCTGGGCAGCACTGTGTCATGGCAGATTCGTGGAGTGAATCCCGATCGCTGGCTGCAGCGCTGGCTGCCCTACACGGCACCGTGGCTGTCGCGCACGGCCGTGCGCGTCTGGCTGTGGTTAGCCTTGGTCAGTGGGCTGGCTGTGCTGCTCGAGTTCAAACGCTTGGCTGCTCAGTCGGTATCACTCGAGTGGATCTTGCATCCCACGACGGCCGGTTCGCTGTTCTTAGTTTTCGTCGTCACGCGCGGTTTGCACGAATTGGGCCACGCGCTGGCTTGCAAACGCTTTGGCTCGCGCTGTCCAGACATCGGCGTGTTCATCATCCTGGGTGCACCTTGCGTGTACTGCGATGTCTCTGAGAGTTGGCAATTGCCGAAGCGCTCGCAGCGCGCGGCCGTGGCGGCTGCTGGAATGTATACGGAGCTGATCGTGGCCACGCTTGCGGCCTGGGTCTGGCTGGCTACGGTCGATGGGCCGCTTAGCACACTGGCATTGCAAACGCTGTTGGTCTGCTCGGTGAGCACACTGGTCATCAATGCCAACCCACTCATGCGATTTGACGGCTACTACATCCTCGCCGACGTGCTGGATGAAGTCAATCTGCGCGGCAAAGCCGATGCTATGGCTCAGGCGGAATTGCATCGTGTGTGTCTGGGGGTGCCTGGTCAGACGCCCGCTGAATCGCCCAGGCGTCGCGATTTGCTGCTGGCTTTTAGCTTGGCGGGATGTATCTACCGGGCAGGGCTGTCGCTGACGATCGCCAGTGTGCTAGTCAGTATTTATGGCACTTGGAATCTTTTGTGGGTGGGCCGCTTACTGGCCGCTGCGATTCTAATCTCTTGGTGGGGAGTACCGGCAGTGAAAACGTTTCTGTGTCTGTGGCAGGCAGCGCGACAGCATGGTCGCCGCGGGCGGCTAGCTGTTGTAACCGCCGGCATGCTCGCGATGATCGCGTGGCTGCCGATGCCGAGTCGGCAATCCGCCAGCGGCTGGTTGCAGCCCACCCATTCTCAAGGTGTGTATGCGGGAACCGATGCGCGACTGGTCAGCGTAGCGGTGCGCGATGGAGCCCGGGTTCGTTCCGGCCAGCCGCTTTTCCAACTGCACAGCGATCAGCTTGGCGCACGATTGGTGCGATATCAGCAGGCCAGCAGCGCCGCTGAGATTCGCTTGCAGGCCAACACGCGCCGCCGCGATATGCACGCGCAGGACGTTGACTTGCAATCCGACGCACACTACCTCGACCAAGCGCGCACGTGGGTGTCGGGGACACAGCGGGAGATCGCTGCGCTCAGATTGGTCGCCCCGACCGGCGGGCGGCTCATCGCGATGCCAGCTCCACCCGCTGTGCAGCCATCGGGACAGCTCGTACCGCGCGGGGAGCGCACTGCGGGGAGCACAGACTTGGCCCTCCGCGAGACCGATGGTTCACTCCCGGCCACTTGGTGCGAAGCGAGCCAGTCGGGGCGCTGGGTTGCCAGCGGTAGCTTGCTGGCCAGCGTGTGTAGCGATAGCTCCCAGGCTGTAATTCCGCTAAGCGACGAGCAGCTTGCCAACATAGCCTGCGGCACTCGCGTACATCTGCGGATCTCACATCCACAGCGCGTGCTACGCGATTGCCGCGTGCTTTCGGTAGTGCAGATTGATGAGCTGTCATCCCCGTGGCAGCGCGCCGCGATGGCACCCCTACAGGCTGCCGGTCCGCTGGCAGGCAGCCCACCGGCGGCCCGCTTTGCGGCCTTGGTCGACCTGCCCGCGGATGTTACCAGCCTACCTGGGGCAAACGTCGATGCCGTCTTCGTCGCTCCGCCCACAACGCTCTTTCGCTGGGCACAGCGCTGGCTGCAAGGCAACCTCCGCTGGCTGGCCGATTGAGCTCTTCTGCCTGCAGCTTTCTGCTGTTGCAGTCCTTCTTCAACCGCGAAGCGGTGACAGGTGACAGCCTGGGATGCAAATCCCAGGT
>JBEBXX010000180.1:0-5620 GCA_040391435.1 Aureliella helgolandensis
CACTTAGCAACTCCTCACTTAGCAGGTCATCATTTAGCAGGTCATCATTTAGCAGACTATCATTTAGCAGACTATCATTGAGCAGTTCATCGCTTAGCAAGTCATCCGCTAGTAAGTTATCGCCCAGCACATCGCCACCACCATCGTCTACGAGGAGCGCAGCGTCATCGCTGGCTGGCGGAGCGTCGGCTGCCGAGTTTTGAACTGGCGAGTTTTGAACTGGCGCGGTTTGAACTGGCGCGTTTTGAACTGGCGCGTTTTGAACTGGCGAGTTTTGAACTGGCGCGTTTTGAACTGGCGCGTTTTGAACTGGCGCGTTTTGAACTGGCGAGTTTTGATCTGGCGATTTGTCGAGAGAAGGGGCGAACCAGGCAACTTGCATTTGACGAAATAGATCGGGCGGCACGCCTTGGCTCACGGCCTCTGTCAACCGCTGCTCGGCGGCGGTCAGGTCGCGTCCGAGTTGAGTTGAAGCCGTGGTCTGCAAGCGTCGCTGCAACGCGGCTTGTCCATCGAAGGCCACTTCATCGATCAGCCTTTGCAAGCCACCGGCCAAGCTGCGAGCCACCGCGCTACGCTGGCCGTTTTCGTTATCGATGTCTACCAGTCGGCCACTGGCAGGCAGCACAGCTAGTGTCTCGCGCATCTGGAGATCGGCGGCTAACAGCAGTCGCAGCGGCACATCGACCTGCCCCTCATAGCCAAACTGCGCGTCGCGCGGCCAGCGGCTCAGCCCGTGGGAGGGATCGCGGATGTCGGCCGCTTCGAGGCTGGGCAACTGCAGCATGGCCCAGCCGTCGATGGTGGCCGCTTGGATCGTTTGAGCATGGCAACTGCTGCAGGCTTGTTCAAAGCTGACCGAACGAAACACCGGCCCGAGCTCGCCCGAGCGCTGAAGGTCGATATGGCAGCGGCGGCATTCGAAGGTCTCGTTCTTGGTTCCAAAATGCTTTCGTTCATGAGCCGCGTGGTCAAAGGCAATGTTGCGCACGGAGCGGTACGGGTAGTTATCGAATTCCGGGTGGCCTTGCGACAGGCTAGAGAAATTCTGTTGATGACAGGCCTGGCAACTGGCGTCGGACATGGCCCTCAGATCAAAACTGGCACCGCGATGTTCGACGTGGCAGGACGCACAATTTGTCTGAATGGACTTGTCGGTACTGACCAGCTTGGCGAGCGGGTTGGCTTTTTGAGTTAGCTTGGCCAATTCTTCACGTGGCAAATCGTGGGGACTATGTAGGTGTGCCTGCGGCAGATGCTTGGTATGGCACTGCAGGCACAGGTCATCTTGGATCTTGAGCGTAGACACGTCGGCATGTGAGCCGGGGTGGCACAAGCTACACCGCTCGGAGACGAGATGACTGCCCAAGATTTGAGAATGTGCGCTGGACAGCCCGCCCGGTACGAAGATGGCTTCACGCTGTGGCAGAGTCGTGCTTAACAGCAGCAGTCCGGCGGTCAGGATCGCCAAGTTGAGCGTCAGGGTTTGCCGCGAGAACCAAGCCGCTCGGCGTGGCAGGCACGGTTCGTGTACGCGATCCGTCGGGGCATGGCCGCAGTTGCCGCGCGCGTCGGGTCCAGCGGCGCATGGCAGCCCCAACGGTTGGTATCCGCAGACCCATGTGGACTGCGGATTGGCTCGCGGAGCGGTCACGTCTCTCGCCTGTGGGGCGTGGCTTGGCTGTGGAGTGTGGCTTGGCTGTGGAGAGTGGCTTGGCTGTGGAGAGTGGCTTGGCTGTGGAGTGTGGCTCACCGCATGACTCCTTGAAAGCGATAGACCAGCGCGACGTGGACGGCGACCATCAGCACGAGGCTCCAGGTCAGCGAGACGTGCAAGGCGTAGAGCCAGCGTAGGCGCGCTTGCAGTGCGTGCTGATAATCCAGATCATCTTTGGTTATGACCATGTTCGCCAACTGCTGGCGGCTGGCATTGCCGGGCTCGGCTAAGTAGCGTTCCAAGTCGTTGAGTTCCAGCAATAGTCGCCGCCGCTGGACGCCGTTGGGGAACATTCGATACAGCCAACTGCGCTGCGACTGAAAGAACGGCAGCAACTGCAGTTGGTAGTATTCGGCCAGCGTGGCCCCCTCGCCCAATTCGGCTGACCGCAGCGCCGTCGCGTGGGCCTGCTCCGCCACGGCCGCGCGGAGGGTTGGGATTTGGTCAAGGCGTCGATCGACGGCAATTGCCGCGAGTTTCATAGGCGTGCGACGGTTCATGACTGCTAGCACGATTCCGCTCGCGGCGACTATGGCGAAGCAGCTCGCCAATAGAATCTCGAAAACTCCACGCACGGGCCAGCCGATGTGCAAGAGGAATACCAGACTAGCGAAGCTGCCAAGGTACATGTGCCACTGCAGCCAAGCGGAGACTTTGCCAAGGTTGGTATTGGTCGATGCCTTGCGGGCGGAAAGCAGGTACAGGCCGGCCGTAGCGCTCAGCAGCGTCCAACCGGTCATAGTCGCTGGATCTCCTAAACGGTCGCGCGTCCACTGCACGCCCAGGGCCGTCAGTCCCACCGCCACCAGGGTGATGGTCATGCTCATCATCCGTCGCGTCTGCCTCTTCACTCAACCAGCCTTCCGTTGCACGCAGTGGCTGAGTTGACTGATGTCGCTCAGGTCGATGCGCACCAGAGCGTCATGTGGGCAAGCCGCTTGGCAGGCGGGAACGCCGTTTCGGCTCGCACAGAGATCGCATTTGGAGGCCAGCAGGATGGGCAGACCACTGCTCTGGTCGACGCGGCTGCGGCCATGGGCATCACTGCTGCGTACCATGCGAATGTTGTCGTACGGACAGCTCTCCGCGCAGGTTTTACATCCGATACAGGTCTCCGCATTAATCTGTACTAAGCCGGAGTCGTGATCGCGATGAATAGCTCCTGTCGGGCAGCCGATCATGCACACCGGATCCTCGCAGTGCATGCACGCCTGAGCGAACATCCATGGACCGTACTGTGGACCGCCACGCGTAAAGACCGGCGTACCATTGTGTGTTTGGGCACAGGCGCGAACGCAGTCGTCGCATCGCGTGCACCGTTCTGTGTCGATGACCATGGCCTGGCGACCATTCATCAGACGCTGGTCGACCAAGAATTCCAGCAATCCCGTTTCGACATTGTGCTCACTGGTTTCCAGTGGAGCGTCTACGACCGGCTGGTCGAATTGGTAGCGTGGCATGCTCAGCGGTGCAGGCAAATCGGCTTGACGAACAAATGGCAGAATATGTTCGTTGACGATTTGTTTAGGGATGCACAGCGCGTCGACGTAGCCGATAGCTCGCAGCGATTCTTGGTAGGGCAGCGGAACGCTTTGGCGATCATGAAAGTTGTGCGCCAACTCGCGTAGTCCGAACATCTGTCCTTTGCTGAGATAGGCCAGTGTGCGATGCCCGGCCCCTTGGCGGCGGCTGAGCCGCGCGAATCCGCCGCGAACGATCCACAGGCCCAGGGCATAGCTGCCCTCTTCGGCGATGAGTGGTTCCGCGGCGATGCGCTGGCCGGCTGGCCGTTTGAGCCCTTGCCGATACTCTGCGTACCACTCCAAGTTGCCAAACGATTCCATCCGCGCAGCGGCCACGACCCGCTGCAGGTGCTCCTCTGGGATAAAGCGAAAGAGCAGCGTTTCGCGCAAGTGGTTTCTGAGAATCTCGCTGCGATAGCGTTCGTCCAGCAGTTGACCAAAGGCCGGGTCCTGCTTGAGCAGCTTCAGCCCTTGCCAGCGAATCTCTAACAAAATCGTCTCGGTCTCGGCCACCGCGGTATATTCGCGTGGTGAGCGAGTGACTGCAGCCATCTCGCCAAACAGTTCGCCGGTGCGCACCGAGGAGGTTGCGTGGTCAGTTAGCATGCGCGGGACGTCTTGCAGAAAGATCCGCGTCTGCGTCCCTGCGCCTCGACGGCCTAGCACGGCGGGTTGAGCAGTCGATTGGTTCGTCGCTGGGGATGTGTGCGTCGCGACGCGCGGGCGGCGGCGCTGGTCCGCTGCGCCAGCGGGCGGTCGGCGGCGGCTACCGGGCAGGGTGGCGGCCAGCAGCTTCAGCCAACCCACACGCGAGCTGGGCCTAGCGTCGGCTGCGGATTGAGTTAACAAAGGGGTCAGGAAAATCCTCACATCGCCGGTCAGTACTAGATAGGCCGAACCACCGTATTGTCCCTCGCGGAAGATCACATCGCCGGGATTCAGGTGCAGAAGCTGAGCATCGTTGTGCAGCACCTCGGCCAGCGGCGTGTGGCGTGCAAACCGCTGCTGATCCATCTGGCTGAAGGGAGGTTGCTGCAACAGCCACTGCACGTCCTCCGCGAGCATCGACGGCGAAAGCGGATGGTCCCAGCGTTCGGGGCGCGCCACTTCGATGGGGTGAGCAGACATAGCTTATTTTTCTGGTGTGGTGGACGCTTGAGCTGGCGGCGATTCACCAGTCGGCGAGGCATCTGTAGCACCGCTGGCCGTCGTCACCCCTGGCCCCTCGGCCAGTCGCAGTTCGGGAGGCGGCTCCTGCTGAGTATGATACAGCCGACTGCGACGATAGGCCTGGAAGGCAGCACTGCTGCGGATGCTGCGGTCGTCGCGGTCGAGCGGTTGACCGCCGCTGACAACCGAACCCGCAAAGCGAGTGCGATCGTAGATTGTCCCCTTCTGCCATGGGCCAATGCCCAGTACCCACGTATCGTGCGAGTTGCTGGTCGACTTGGCGATCCCAGACTGCCAGTACGGTTCGCGCGTTACGCGATCATAGGCAAACACCGCCACTTTAGCCGCACCGCTCTTGGCCTCATGCCGCGCAAAGGCGATTTCCGGGATGGCCGGGATGACCGGCGCACCGGCGATCGTGGATGAGGCTGCAGAAAATCCATTGCTGGCCGGAATGCCATAGATCACATTGTGTCCGTCCAGTCCCAGTGCTCCCAGTCGAGCTTCCACGATCAGGTCAGCATCATCGCGGTTCTCCACGATCTGCACTGCCGCACCCACCATCTGCTGTCGCAGCGAGCTGATGACGTAATCGGAGTCGATCAACAATTGGCCCTTCTGCATCTTCATATAAGTTGTGTCGAGATAGACCTTTTTGTAGGCCAACGGAGCAAAGTCCACTTTAGCAATGGTCGCGTCGACTGCATCGCTCATCAGCAACTGATCCGTCGCGGTATAGCTCTTCGTCGCCCCGCACCCGGTGAGCACGGCCAGACATAGCAGCCAGGTCAGTCCGCTCGCACATTGCGTGCGTGCCCGCCGGCCAAACTGGCCTGCGGCCCGCGATGTCTGTGTTTCTCCGTGGACAACTCTCGACATATGCGCAAGCTGATAAGGTGGTGGGAGGGCTACGAGCGGGCGCAGTGCAGCGCCAGCGATTTTCGGGGCGATGGTGGGAAAGTCAAAACGCTGGACCGTAGAGTCCAAAAATCCGGCGTCCATGTCTAGAGCAGATGGCGGGAACTCGACTTGGATGCCGCCCGCGAATTGCATGGGCTGCATGAGCTCGACTATAATCCCACGGCCTATTTGCGATTGGATTGCGTAGTTATTGATTGGAGAGTGAGCGATGTTACCGTCACAAGGCCCACCTGACCAAGGTCGAAGTATGCGAAGAGTTCGAGAGGTTCGAGGAGTTCGATCAATTGCC
>JBEBXX010000181.1:0-5588 GCA_040391435.1 Aureliella helgolandensis
GCGAGACCGGAATGCAGCTTTCAGACTTTGATCTCATCGAGAGGAATGATGCTTTTGCGGCTCAGGTGTTGGCTTGTCTCCAAGCCGCCGGTTCCGCCAAGTTTGCGCGGCAGGAACTGGGCCGCGCGACAGCCTTAGGGGAGATCGACCGCGATAGACTGAATGTGCATGGAGGGGCCATCGCGGTGGGGCATCCTGTAGGTACAACGGGTGCGCGTTTGGTGCTGACTCTGCTGCGCAGCTTACAGGAGCGCGGTTTAAGCCGCGGGCTAGCCACCTTGTGCGTCGGCGGCGGACAGGGGTTCGCGGTCGCGGTGGAAGCCGCTTGAGGTGGAGACGGGATGAATTTGAGAGGTGCTATCATGACCACAAAAATGAACGCCTGTGTGGAGCTAGAGCCCACCGAGCAAGGCATCGTAACGGTCTGGCTGGAATCGCCGCAGCGCAGCGTCAACGTCGTCGACGCAGACATGCTCGAGGGCTTGGAGCAGGCTGTGTCCTACGTCGCGGCCCTCCCCCAGACCTCGTTGGTCGTCTTTCGCAGTCGCAAGGCAAATTGTTTTTTTGCGGGTGCAGACGTGCATGCCATCGCGGCCATGCGCAGTCCCCAAGTCGTCAAGGCTGTAATTCTGCGAGGACAGACGCTCATGCAGCGAGTCGCGCAGTTGCCCATGCCCACGCTGGCTGTCATCGATGGAATGTGCATGGGCGGCGGACTAGAATTCGCCATGGCCTGTCGCTTTCGCGTGGCAGCGGATGGCGGCCAGACGAAGCTCAGCCTGCCCGAGATTCGCTTGGGCTTGATTCCGGCTTGGGGAGGTACACAGCGGCTGCCCAAACTGGTCGGACTGCAGCAGTCACTCAAGTTGATCCTTAGCGGAACGTCGATAACGCCAGCCAAAGCGCTGCGTACCGGGTTGGTCGATCGGCTGCTGGCTAGGGACCACTTAGAATCGCAGCTCCGCGAGTGCCAGTCAGACATCTTGGCGGGGCGCTTTACCAGCTCGCATGTCCAAAGTTCCTGGATGGTTCGCCTGCTGACCCATAATCCCCTGGGCCGGCGCATCGTCCTGGGCATGGCCTGCCGCGCGGTGGCTGATCAGCTCGCTCACTACCCGGCTTTGCGGCAGGCCATCCAGGCCGTTGGCTTGGCCAATCGCCGGGGCTTCGATGGTTTTGACCTCGAGCGCGAGGCTTTTGCCAAGCTGCTATTTACTCCCACAGCCCAGTGCTTGGTGGGCTTGTTCCTGCAGCGCGATCTGGCCAAGAGGGTGGACACGTGGATTAGCCCGGCCAGTCCGCTGGCCAGCGATGACGCAGCAAGTTCAAGTGCTGAGCGCGCGACTGCCTGGCCGCCCCAACCCGCCTCGATACAGCACTTAGCAGTTATCGGCGCCGGGCAGATGGGCGCGGCCATCGGTGCCTTGGCGGCGCTGCAAGGCATCCAGGTGACGTTCAAGGAGATCAATCAGCCCAGCTCCCAGGCCGGCGCGCAGCGAGTGACACAACTGCTCGACAAGCAGCAGGCGCGCGGCCGGTTGCCTGGCAACAGTTATCGACAGGCGCGGCAACTGTGCCATTTCACGACGCGCTGGGAGGACCTAACCGCGTGTGACGCGGCCATCGAGGCCGTCCTTGAAGTCGACTCGGTCAAGCGGGAGGTGTTCCAGCATCTGGACCGCTGCCTGCCCGCCGGGGCGGTGATGGTTTCCAACACCTCGTCGCTGAGCGTAACGCGCATGGCCATGGTCACCAAACGCCACGAGAAAGTGGCCGGGCTACACTTTTTCCATCCGGTTGAACTCATGGAATTGGTCGAGATCGTCCGCACCGAGCTGACCGATGATGCAACGCTGCTCAAGTTGCTTGAGCTGGCCCGGAGACTGGGTAAGACGCCTATCGTGACCTCCGACAAACCTGGCTTTCTGGTCAATCGCGTGCTTTTCCCATACCTGGGCGAAGCGGTGCGGATGGTCGCCGAGGGCTACGACATCAGCACCATCGATCGCGAGTTGAAACGCTTTGGAATGCCGATGGGACCACTGGAATTGATCGACCACGTGGGCATTGAGATAGCCAGTCACGTGGCCAATTCACTTGCCAGTGACGAAGCCGCTGCGGAAATCCCAGCCACATTTTTAGCCAACATGGCCCAACGCAAATGGCTGGGTAAGAAATCAGGCATGGGCTTTTACGACTGGAGCAAGGGGCGTCGCGCCAACGCTCACTTGGCCGGCGGCAGCAGACCGACGGGGTCCAGTGCCAAGTTCGAAGAGGATGGCCTTACGGAAATCGCGCGACGCTTGGTCTACCCAATGCTCAACGAAGCGGTCCACTGCCTGGACGAATCGGTGGTCAGCGAGCCGTGGATGGTCGATCTAGGCATGGTCTTAGGAACCGGCTTTGCCCCGATGCGCGGCGGCCCACTGCGGCTGATCGATTCCATCTCAGCCGCCACCGTGTGTCGCAATCTGCGTGCCCTAGAAAAACAGTACGGCGGGCGATTTGCCCCGGCCCACGGCCTGCAGAGTATGGCCGGACGTCACGAGTCGTTTTACCAAGTCGACAATGCGAAGCCTTTGAATGAGGAGAGCGATCATGAGCCTCGATACACCCCCGAAGTCTAACGCAGGTTCGCTGGAGTCGGCCAGTCGTCCAGATTCGTCGATAGCGGTTACCGTAGCGGGTAAGGCAGCGGCTGAAGCAGTGCCCACGCTGGCCAAAGAATCTTTCGCCGAGACGGCGCTGCGGCTGGGTGGCAAGAGTGCCGACGAGGCTGCGCGAACTGGCAAAATCGACATGGCCGATGACCAGGTCGAAGATATGTTCGCCGCGCAGTACCAGACGGCAGCCAGTCCCATTCACCGCGCGGTATGGGAGCGGCGCGTGCCGATCGAACATTTTGGCTTTGCCAACGTCGCCATGGACGCCAGCATCGAGGCGGCCATGCACGCCGCGGTGGCGGTGGTCAATCGCCGCCGGCGCGCGGGGAGCCTACTGGACGAGGCCCACAAGATCAGCGAGGACGCGCTGCAGGAATTGGCTCAGTGCGGCTACTGGGGTTTGCTCATTCCACGCGAATACGGCGGTCTAGGGAGTTCGTTTCGCGACTTCACTCGCCTGTTAACGCGCATGGCCTCGGCCGATCCGACCGTGGCTGGCCTAGCATCTGTGCATGGCTGCATCGGTGCCGTGGATCCCGTTCGCACTTTTGGCAACAGCGAGCAGAAGCGGCGCTTCCTGCCGAGCTTGGCTGACGGCACGCGGCTGAGCGGCTTTGCACTCACCGAACCTGGAGCCGGCAGCGATCTCACGGCGCTCCGCACCACGGCCGCACTGCGCGGTGATCACTATCTAGTTAACGGTGAAAAGCTTTTTATCACCAATGTCACCACCGGCCGAACCGTCGGGCTGGTGTGCTTGATCGAGGACAAGCCGGCAGTGCTGGTGGTGGATCTGCCCACGCAAGAAAACGATACATTTCAATTGAAGAAGTATGGGCTGTACGCACTCAAACACGCCTACAATCAAGGCATCGTGTTTAAAGACTTCGAGGTGCCGGCCAACAATCTGCTCGTCCCAGCCGCCGGCGATGGGCTGACGGTCGCCTACCACGGTTTGAATCTAGGTCGAGTCTCGCTGTGCGCTAACGCGGCCGGAACCATGCGCATGATGCTGGCTAACATGCTGCCCTGGGCCGCGTACCGTCAAACCTATGGTGAGGCCATCGATCGGCGGGAATTGGTCCGTCGACGCATCGGCGAGATGGCCGGATATATCGTGGCTTGCGACGCGTTGGCGGATTGGTGCGCCAACCTGCTGGACCTGGGCTTTCGCGGAGAGATGGAGTGCATCATCGCCAAGGTTTTTGGTAGCGAAGTGCAAAAGACAGCCGCCATTGAACTGTTTATGAAGACGCACGGTGGTCGTTCGTTTTTGCACGGGCACCTATTTGGAGACAACGTCCACGAATTTCTGGCGCCTTGCATCTACGAAGGCGAAGGCGAGATGCTCAGCATGGCTTTCTTCAAATCGCTAGTCAAAGCCCATGGTAAAGAGTACTTCGAGCCGCTTGGGAGAATTCTCTTCGACGCGGGTATCAAGACGCCCAACCCGGCCAATCCAGCCCAGGCCTGGATGCTGCGCAGGCCTCTGGCCGCATACGCCAAGTGGTGGACAGGCATGCGCATGTTGGGCCGCAGCAAGCAAGACTTATCGGCTATGCCCAGCGGCCTCAAACGCTACGCCACCACCGCTTGCGAGTTCCTCAGCGATCAAGGTTTAGAGATATCCGCGGCAATGCGCACGCATCAATTGAAGTTGGCCGATCGCCAATGCTCGATGACCGATTTATCGCAGCGACTACAAGATGCGGTGGTCATCCTGGTAACCAGTCTATATGGCAGTAAACAAGCTGATCCACTGACTCAGAGCGCGTGCGAAGTCCTGTGCAGTCAACTGCAACGCGGCCTCACTGGAGATCGTGCGAGCAACCGCGATTGGCGGCGAGTTACCGAGTTGGGCTGTGCTATCGCCGACAACGGCTGGAGTGCGCTGGATGGGATTGAGCCCGAACAGATTATGATGAAATATGAGCATTAGCTCTGTCCAAATGTTGGACTACAGGCTGGGCTGTGGAGAGCTGGCCAAAAGATCGTCAATGATCAGCCGAATAGCTCGAGCGAGTGTGGCCACGGGCAGCGAAGCTAGACTGCGATTGCTGCCGGCAACTTGCTCTGTGGCTAGCGGCAGATGAATAAAACCGACTTGAATTGGATGTTGGTTGACGTGACACCAATGATGCGACAAGTACATAGTCGCATTGCACAAAAATGTTCCCGCGTGGTAAGAAACGTTAGCCGGGATGCCAGACTGCCGCAGCAGGGTGGCCCAGCGGCCGAGGGGCATTGCACTGCGATAGGCCAGCGCGCCTGCGTCGATCAGCGGCGGCAATTCTTGTCCCTGCTCGTCGACACAGCCGGCCACGTTGAGGGCAATTGCTTCGAGCTTGATTGCGGCGGCCCCCGGCGACTGCCCCAGATGCAGCACCGCATCCGGCTTCTTTTCCAGGTCGGCAATCAGCCGCGGCTGGAGCGCGGCCAGACCCACCGGGTAGCGTCGCGTGAGCAGTTCGGCCGAGCTCGGTCGCGACTTGAGCAATTCGATCAGCGTCATCCAACTGGAGTTGTCCGTCCACTCGTCGTAGGGTTCGAAAGCTGTTAGTAGGACGCGCACGGATGTTCTCGAGAGTTGGCTGAAACGCCGCAGCCGCGAGCCCAATGCGCGGAGGGGTGTACAATTATGGCCCACAAACTGGGCCGAGTGCGCATAAAACGCCGATTTCACCGACACTTCTGGATCTGCCATGCATCGCACCTGCCCTTTTATGGCCGCTAAGAGCGATTAAGATGGAGGACTGAACTCCTCCCACCACCAGTCCCACCTACGAGAGAATGAATCCATGCTGAATTCGCTTCGCTTGCTCACGCTCGCTTTGGCCCTGAGCGCGTTGACCCTCAGCCCATGCCTTGTACTAAGCGCTAATGCTCAAGAGCTGTTCCCTGACAAAGGGCTAGAGGCCGCAGTGC
>JBEBXX010000182.1:0-5578 GCA_040391435.1 Aureliella helgolandensis
GCTGCGTAGCGGTAGCAGCTACGAATTGTCGCGGATTACCACTTGGATCGCATCAGCCAAGGGTGGCTCAGCGCGGCACCACGATTCGAGCTTTGACAATCGCGACGATCGCAATTTGCATCGCAATGGATATGCCAAGCGCGGCCAGCCAGCTTCGACTTCCGGTCGACGCCACGAGTTCACCGAGGATTACGCTGGCGATCGCGATTACGATCATGCTCGCGCCGACGGGGAACACTACCCGGCCGACGACGCGGACCGCGAGCCGAGCGCCGCGTTTAGCGACGAACTCGATAGCGACGAGTTGTATAACGGTGATTTTGACGACGGCGATTTCGAAAATGGCGAATTCGATAGCGGCGCGCATCGCGGCCGCGGGCGAGATGCAGACCCAGCAACTCGGCCTGGCCGTCGGTCCCGCACTAGCAGCGCCAGTGCCAACAGCCAGCGATTGCCCGAGGACGCCTCACGAGACTATCCCAGCCTGCGCCGCAGCAGCAGCCGCACCACTCCACAGGATGCCTACGATGCGAGCTCGCGCGGAGAGCGGCCCGCGCGAAAAACGGGGCACTCCGCTGGGCGACCACAGCGGGTAGAAGCCATCAAACTGGCCGATGCTCAGTTCGCCCCTGAGCCAACATCGCGCTTGAAATTCTTGCTAGAGTTGGCCAGTCCCGTGGTCGATGCCCCGTCGATCGGGTCACGCATGGCCGCTCGCCTGGAAAAGCACGGCATTGAAACCGTCGACCAGCTATTGGCCGTCAATCCAGAGTCGTTGGCAGATGCGCTCAACCTGCGTCGCGTCGATGCGGCAACCGTCGAGGCTTGGCAGGACCAGGCGCGATTGGTATGTCGCATTCCCAATCTGCGCGGACACGACGCACAGTTGTTAGTGGCCTGTGATTTGACCTCGCCTGAGGAGTTGGCGGCAATGCCAGCCGCTTCAGTCTTGGCCCAGGTCTTAGTAGTTGCGGAGAGTGCCGAAGGGCAGCGGATCCTGCGCGGTAGCCACCAGCCCGACCTAGCTGAAGTCAACGATTGGATTCGCTGGGCCAGCCAGTGTCGTTCATTGAACGCAGCCTAGTGCTCACCCGTAATGGGTCTCACCAGAATGCCTGTCGATATGAGGTCTTCTGGCGAACCGGATTCCTGCGAGTGAGAATTGTATGCGGAAGGACGCGCCACGCTTGAGACACAGACTCACTCTAATGCTCGCCTGCTTGCTGTGCCTGCCAGCTTGCCGCGCGCTGCCCCCACAGGCCATCGACGCCTCACAGCTCTACGACTCTCCGCGGCTCATCGACAATCAACCGCAGATTCAACGCGGTGAGCCGCACAAGGTGATCGACAGCGTGGGCTGGGTGTGGGGCATTCCCAGCAAGTTGCTACTCTGGAATCGCCGCGTCGATAACCACAACATCAGCCCCGAGACGGAACTCGCCATCGCCGATTTCTTGGAATACAATCAACTGAGCAGCGTGCGCGTGCGGCTCAACCAATACCGTCCCGGCGAAGATTGGCGTCGTCTAGCGCGCAACCAGAGCGTGGGCGCGGGTTGGCGGTATACGTTCGGCACGTTGAGCGTGTTGGGTGAAACGTTTATCCCCGGCCGGATATTTGGTGGCGACCATTTCAATCCGTTCACCAACACCGTGCATATCTATTCCGACGTGCCTGCCATTGCGCTGCATGAAGGGGCGCATGCCAAAGATTTTGCCAGACGGCGATGGAAGGGGACCTATGCGGCGGTCTACTTGCTCCCCGTCGTTCCGCTGTACCATGAGTCGATCGCCAGCCGCGACGTCGTAGCCTACTTGGAGGCCTATGGAACTCGCGAGGAGCAAGCTGCCGCGCAGCGCATCCTCATACCGGCTTATGGGACGTATGCGGGCAACGCAGGCGGCTATGCACTGCCGCGATATAGCTTTCCGCTGTACTACGGCTCCGTGCTGACCGGTCACTTCTGGGGGCGCTACCAGGCTCGCCAAATCCTGCAATCCCAGCCGTAGTTTAGTTTGGTTATGAATCTACAATTCGCTCATTCAGGCTCAGAAGCAACATCGCTCGGCTGTGTGCGAGTTTACAATTAGCTCATGCACATTCTGCCGTAACAGCGCAGCGCTGGTTGCGAGCCTACAACTGTCCAAGTGAAGCCGCGTCCATTGTCCACAAACGATCCCTCAGCCAGTTCAACCAATCCAGTCATTGCGCTGCATGGAGTAACCAAGCTCTATGGTACTCGCATGGCGCTGAACAATGTTTCACTGAACATCCACTCCGGGGTGACCGGTCTGCTGGGACCCAACGGTTCGGGCAAGAGCACGATGATCAAATCTCTGCTGGGGCTGCTTAGCATCCAAGCTGGGACCGCCGAAGTGCTCGGTTTCCGCTTGCCTCAGCAACTGCGTGCCATCCGCGATTCCGTCGGCTATCTGCCGGAGGACGATTGTTTTATTGCGGGGCTGACCGGAATTGAGTCGGTACAGTTCATGGCGCGACTCTCGGGCTTACCCACCGTCGAAGGCCTTCGTCGTTCTCACGAGGTGCTCGATTTCTCCGACATCGGACAAGAGCGATATCGCAATGTGGAAACCTATTCGACAGGCATGCGGCAAAAGCTCAAGTTTGCACAAGCCATCGTGCACGATCCGAGGCTCTTGATTCTGGACGAGCCTACCTCGGGACTCGATCCAGAACAACGCGTGGCCATGCTCCGCAAAATTAAAACGCTGGCCAGCCGGCATGGTAAGTCTATCTTGATCAGCACGCATATCTTGCATGACGTGCGGGAGGTCTGCCAGCAGGTGGTGATTATGGCTGCGGGACAGGTGCGGTTGGTCGATAGTCTGGAGAATCTCAGCCGCCCCGCGCAGCAGGGCGTTACTCTGCAAGTCGAACGAGCTCTGCAGGCAGGGCTCGACCAGCCCTTTCCAGAAGCCGCGCGGTTGGTCGAGCACTTGCAGCAGCTTGGCTTGTCGGCCGAGCTGCGGCAGGACGGAAATATCTGGGTTGCCGGGATCGAGCAGCAAGCGTGTCGCCGAGTGTGGGAAGCTGCCCGCGATTGCGATGTGCGCATTCGACAACTCTCAGGCGCGCGAAACTCGCTCGAGAAAATATTTTTCCAAGCCGTGCAGGAGATGCAACATGCCACTGCATGATGTTGGCTACCGGGCTTGGAACGGAATCAAGAGCTGGCGCTGGATGCGTTGGTGGGTGGTCGCCGCGGTCGGCGTGCAGCTCGCTTTCCGAACCAGTTGGTTGAGTCGCATGCTGGCCTTTTCGTGGATTCCCGCGATCATGATCGGCGTGGGGTTCTTTGCGTACGAACAGTCGATCGTCAATCCCACGCTGCGAGTGGGAATTGCTAATGTAGTCATGCTGGCTAGCGCCGATAAAGATTTAGCGCAGACAGTCATGCATTCACCCGAACAGGTGCGACATGAAGTCTGGTCGTCCTTGGTACTGGCTTTCTTTCGCTATCCACAAGCTATCATGATGCTGATTACCATCGGCATCGTGGCTCCCAAACTCATCTCCTACGACCTGCGCAACCGGGGTTATCTGCTGTACTTTTCGCGCCCCGTGCGGATTTGGGAATACATGCTGGGCAAGTCCTTAATTTTGTGGTTCTTTCTGGCTTTGATCACCACTATTCCAGCGATCTGCTTATACATTGTGGGGGTGTTGTTATCACCACATCTAAATGTCCTGGAGCTGACCTGGGATATCCCTCTGCGAATCCTCGCAGCGTCGGTCACGCTGATGCTCCCCACCGGCGCGGTGGCCCTCGCCTGCTCTGCCATGACTATTGAAAGTCGCTATGCTGCCTTCAGTTGGTTTGCGCTGTGGATTGTGGGCTGGGTGTCGTACTCAATCCTTTCCATTGGCGAGCGGATGGGAGCGGCGCAGGCTTCAGCGCATAGTAGATCCGGCCGCAGTGAAGTGATGGAGATATTCGATTTCCAAAGCCGCTGGGAGTTGCTCTCCCCGTATCACCTGCTGGGCCGGGTCCAGCAGTGGGTGTTTGGAATGTATCCCGGAGATCGAGCGATCTGGCCTTACTTGCTCATGTTGAGCATGGTGACCCTCGTATCGCTATGGTTCGTGCATCGCAAGCTGCGTTCGAGGTTGCAAGCATGAGCGAGCCACTGCTGGAAATGGATCACGTCTCACGCTTTTACAAGTCGGTCATCGGCGTGGGCGATTTGAACTTGCAACTTCCTCGAGGTGCCTATGGACTGATCGGTCCGAACGGCTCTGGCAAGACGACCTTTATCAATCTCATCACTGGGTTGCTACGTCCTACCATCGGTCTCGTGCGCGTGCTTGGCAAAAACCCAGTTCGCCAGCGAGCGGTGCTCAGCCAGATTGGGCTCTGTCCGGCTAACGATATTTTGTATCCCAACATCAGCGGCCTGCGATGGGTTGAGTACATGATAGGCCTGCATGGCTTTGCACCGATCGACGCGCGTCGGCGAGCCATCGAGAGTTTGACGCAGGTCGGTATGGACGAGAATATGGAGCGCCCAATCGGGAGCTATTCGCTCGGCATGCGGCAGCGCACCAAACTGGCTCAGGCCATCGCGCACGAGCCAGAGTTGTTGATCTTGGACGAGCCCTTCAATGGACTCGATCCAATTGGACGCCATCAGTTGTCAGAATTTTTGCGTGCGTGGATTGCGCGCGGCCGCGATCTGATCCTAGCCAGTCACATTTTGCACGAGGTAGCCGCTATTACAAATTCATTCCTATTGATTCACGGTGGTCGCGTCCTCGCCAGCGGCGATGCCCGCGAGGTGCGTTCAATGCTCAGCGGCTTTCCCGTGGAAGTCGAGCTGCGCGGCACCGGCCTGGCTCAATTAGCGCAGCGATTCGCCGCTCACACCTGGCTCAGCGGCCTGGCGCTCAGCGACGACCGCAGCCGCATGACGGTTCGCGTTACCGATCAACAGCGGTTTTTGGCCGAACTGGCCCGGGGTGCCTGCCAGGCCGGAATCAATGTCAGCTCGGTCGACTCCCCCGATGGTAGCTTGGAAGGTGCCTTCGAACTCCTGCTGCGCGCTCATCGAGGGGAGGAGTGAAGCATGTTGGCCGCCCTCCAACAAGTCATCGGCTTCGAAGCTCGCCGCACGCGGACGCGCGGTCGAATCGGGATTTGGCTAGCCCTGGCTATCATCCCGTCGCTGCTGATGGTTCTCTTGCAACTGCAAGCACGCCGCACGGTTCCCGACGAACCACTGGCCATGATGGCTTATTACTTGGTCGTGCAGGTGGGCTGCATGATGGGACTGCTGTTGTGGGCCACGCCGGTGGTCGGGGCGGAGCTCGAATCCCAGACGTGGATCTACGTTGCCCTCAGGCGGCATGGCAAAGCAGCCATCCTGCTAGGCAAGTATCTAGTCGCCACGCTGTGGACCGCTTCGGCAGGAGTGGTCTCAGCGGCCGCCGTCGCCTTCTGCAGCGGATATCCCGATCCGTGGACGCTGGCCGCCGCTCTAATCGCCCTCGTGCTCCTGTCCAGCACGTGTTACGCGGCCCTGTACGTGCTGATCGGCGTGCTCTTCACCGCCCGCGCTAC
>JBEBXX010000183.1:0-5574 GCA_040391435.1 Aureliella helgolandensis
GTAGAGCAGTGGGCCGTGTAGAGCAGTGGGCCGCGGAGAGCAGTACAGAAGTAGAGCAGTACAGAAGTAGAGCGGTGGGCCGCGAGGCGAAGAAGGCCGCTGAAAGCTCCGCGCCGTTACGGCGCGGAACTGATTTGCGGCTCGGCTCTGTGGCGGTGGGCTCAGATGTTTATGAGCCTAAGCACCGGGAACTTCCAAGTCGATGCTATTGGCACCCTTTTCGACCTTTTTCTTCAGCGGTGAACTAGCTTCGCTGCGGTAGGTCTTAGGCACGGTGAGCAGCAGTTCATCGTTGGCAGAAATCGGTTCCGTGGCATCGACCAGCTTCTCGAAGTACACCGTGTATTCGGCAACATGCAGCGGCTGATCTAGTTTGTAGCTGCCGTCGGCCGCGGTCGTAGCGTTGGCTCCCTGGCCGATCATCGAATTGATGAACTGCACACGGACAGGCTCTTTAGGAGCCGCGCCACCGATGGTCAGCTTGCCGCTCACGGTGCCGGTTGGCGGTCCGCTCTCACCACAGCCAACGAGCATCAACAGTGCCAGCGACAGAAGGGCTTTGTTGGTCAACGAATGCATTCCTTAAAACTAAGTGTGAATGAGCCGGCCAAGCGAATGGGCCGGTAAATTGTGAAGCGAGGCTTATTCCAGGCCGGCTACTTGTCCGTCGTTGCGAATCGCCAGAGCTTTAAAATTCTGGAAATCGACCGAGTTCGAAATGAAGTGGATACTGCCATCCGCCATGGCGACTTGAATGCCTCCGGTGTGGAACGAATTCACAGTCGTGTTGTTGCGATAAGGGACGCGGTTGCCGGCGTCGTCGATCTGTGAATTGGGAGGCTGGCGAATGCAGGTCGTCCCAGTCTGCCAGTGATCCGTACAAGTGGTATCGGAGATGGTGGAGTTGTTGCGCGCTCCACTCCAGCCGCCATAATAGTTCGATGTCAAGTCGGTCTTGCGAACCTGGCCCGACTGCTCGGCGATAATGATGGTATTGGATGTCCCATCGCTAATGGCGCCAATGGTCTTGGAATCGTTGGCAGTCAAAATGCCCTGGTCGCAGCTCCAACCCTGTCCGCAATCGCGATATCCCGCTTGAGTCCAAGCAAATGAAGGCGCAGCGCCCTGAACGCCCACGTAGTGAATTCCCATCCCGTTACCTTGATTATTGAATGAACCTGTACCGCCCGTGTTGGTTATATAGGTCTGTGGGAAGAGTTCCAGGGCACTCGATGGACAGCGATAGGCGGGGAATACATACCCGCTGAGGACTTGGTTTCCGCCCATGAAAGCGGCTGCCGCAGTGTTGCCTGCACCAAAGCTACCCGCAAAGTTGAGGCTGTTGTACAGGCTAGTTTGCTCCAAGTAGGGCAGAATGCTTACGCGCCAGTTGGTGCCATCTTTAATACCAGCCGCTGTCCACGTGGCGCCGCCACGGGTGCCGTACGGAAATCGCCGGAAGGCATCGTGGTAGGTGTGCATGGCCAAGCCAATCTGCTTGAGATTGTTGCTGCACTGCATCCGCCGAGCCGCTTCGCGCGCCGCCTGGACGGCAGGTAGCAACAAGCCGACTAATATGCCGATGATCGCAATCACGACTAGTAATTCAACTAGAGTAAATGCCCGCTTAATATGAGACACGTTTTAAAATCCTAAAAGCTGGGCGCAGTGGAAACTACTGAAACTGCATAAGTGTGATCGAGCTTATGTGCAGGTTAGAAGGCCGCTACGCAGGCTGATTTGACGATAGATAGTGCACTAAAAAGTACCAGTTAAATAGTGGCGATCACGCCGCTTATTCTAATTGCGAGGGCTGGGGATGGCAAGGTGTGCGGTCATTTAGCCTAGAATGGAAGCATGGCCACGACAGGGAAACGGGCCCTGACGCCCACGCGGCTTAATCACTCATAGCGGAAATTAGTAAATGTACGCATGGAAAAAACGCAAGCTCCGGCGACTAGATAAGCGATCCACAATGCGTGCTTTAGGCCGCCAAGCCAGTTGGTCGCTCATGTGCGCATGTGCCTTCCTGCTGGCGGCGCCGCCTGCACCCGCGGCCGATTGGTCCGTACCGCTGGCCGGCAACGCGTTTCGCTCGCAGCCTCAAGCGGGCCGAGGCGGAGTTGGCCAACAGGGCTTGCGATGGAACAAGGCCAAGGAGGTCTACTCGGTCTTCTTTCACGTCGACCGGCCCGGCGAAATCTCACTAGCTCTCGAGGGCCGAGCTGAACTGGCCGATATGCGTGTCGAAGCCCAGGTCAACTCTGAGCAGTTTAAAGCCCTGTTGCAGGCTGAAGCCCCACGCGCCTATCCGCTGGGTAGCGTGCAAATCGCACATGCGGGATATGTGCGCGTCGACTTGCGATGCAACGCGCCGTCCAGCGCGGCGGCGATGGCTGAAGTCAGCCAACTGCTAGTCGCTTCCTCGGTCGATGGCCTGGTGCTCGACTTTGTGAAGAGCAACGAAGGCAATATGTTCTACTGGGGACGCCGCGGTCCATCGGTCCATCTGGCCTATCAGACGCCACCTAACACTGAATTGACGTATGCCTACAGCGAGATCACCGTGCCCGAGGGACAGGATCAAAAAGGGGCCTACTTCATGGCCAACGGTTTTGGCGAGGGCTATTTTGGTTTCCAAGTCAACAGCGACACAGAGCGCCGCGTGCTGTTCTCCGTGTGGAGCCCGTTCCGCACCGACAATCCGTCTGAGATCCCCGCCGAAGATCGCGTCGTAACTCTGGCCAAAGGGGACGGCGTGCATGCGCAAGATTTCGGCAACGAAGGTTCGGGAGGCCAAAGCTACTGGATCTATCCCTGGAAAGCCGGAGTTACGTATCGCTTCTTAACCGAAGTCAAACCGGATGGCCAAGGCAACACTCAGTACACATCCTGGTTTGGCCAGAAACAGTCAGACGGAAAACACGTCGACCAGTGGCAGTTGATCGCCAGCTTCCGTCGTCCCAAAACCGATCGACACTTGAGTGGCTTCCATGCATTCCTAGAGAATTTCATACCCGAGTTTGGTCACTTGGAGCGGTTGGCCGAGTATGGCAATCAGTGGGTGTGCGATGTCGACGGCCAGTGGCACGAGGTCACGCGCGCGAAACTCACTGGCGACAATACGGCCCGCGGCCGCAGTCGACTCGACTACGCCGGCGGGGCCGATGCCGATCATTTCTTCCTACGGCACTGCGGCTTCTTCGATGAAACCACTCCGCTCGATCAAATCTTCGAGCGCGATGCGAGCCCCGCCGACCGCCCCGAAATCGTCTTTGAAGATTTGCCGCGGCAGTGAGTTGATCGCAAGCAGTGGGAGTGGAGTTCGGTGTTGCCGCAAGAGTCTATCGCCCCGCGGCAAAGAGGGGCCGCGATTTTACTGCGCCGGCGATTGAGATCCGATTGACAGCCCGGCTACCACATACCATCCCTATCGGGACTAAAGCCGGTGCGGCGTTTTAAACTTGAACTAGCCGCCGATCAGCGCGGGGACGATGCTGCTGGGTTCGACGCCGGTGAGTTTGGAATCGAGTCCCTGAAACTTGTAGGTAAAGCGGCTGTGGTCGATGCCGAGTTGATGCAGCAGCGTGGCGTGCATGTCGTGTACGGAAACGCGATTCTCTACGGCGTAATAACCGAGCTCATCGGTGGCTCCGTAGCTGAAACCCGGCTTAAAGCCGCCACCAGCCAGCCACATCGTAAAGCCGGCCAAATGATGGTCGCGGCCGTTGCCCTGGGCCATGGGCGTGCGTCCGAACTCGGAGCCAAAGACGACGATGGTGTCCTTGAGCATGTCGCGCTGCTTCAAGTCGGCGATCAGGGCTGCGGCGCCTTGATCGACCTCCTTCACTGTGCCGGCGATATGCTCCTTGATGCTGCCGTGGTGATCCCAGTCGCGATGGTAGAGCTGAATGAACCGCACGCCGCGTTCGGCCAACCGGCGCGCCAGCAGGCAGTTGGCGGCGAAGCTGCCATCGCCACCGCGCGTCCCATACATGTCGAGCACATGCTGCGGTTCGTCGCTGACGTCCATCAAGTCCGGCACGCTGGTCTGCATTTTGAAAGCCATCTCATATTGGCTGATCCGCGTGGCGATCTCGGGATCGAACGACATGCCGGCTTCGATTTCATTCATGCGGGCTACCGCGTCGACGATGTCGCGCTGCTGCGCAGAGCTCACTCCCGGTGGGCTACCGACGTAGAGTACTGGATCGCCCGTGCTGCGAAATTCGACGCCCTGAACGCGACTGGGCAGAAAACCCGAATGCCACTGGCGCGCGGCGATGGGTTGCTTCTGTCCAAAGTTTCCGGTCGAGACCATGACTACAAAGCCGGGCAGATTATCGGTCTCAGCGCCCAGGCCGTACTGGACCCACGATCCCATAGCGGGCCGACCGGCGATCTGCGTGCCGGTGTTCATCAGCGTGTGTGCCGGGTCGTGGTTGATCGCGTCGGTGTGCATGGATCGCACAATGCACAAGTCATCCGCTCTCTTACTCAAGTGCGGCCACAGCGAGCTCATCTCCTGTCCCGACTGGCCATGCTTTTGAAACGCATACTGGGGTGCAAAACACTTTAGTTTCTGTCCCTGGAGCTGGGCGATCTGCTGACCTTTAGTAAACGACTCGGGCATCGCTTGGCCGTCGAGCTGCCCCAACTTGGATTTGTAGTCAAAGGTATCCAAGTGGCTCATGCCGCCGGCCATGTACAGCCAGATGACGCGCTTGGCCTGAGCGGGAAAGTGCAGAGGATGGATCACACCGGCCGAGCCCAATTGGTTTGCAGGAGCTGATGCAGTCTCTGCCGAAAATGCGTGCTGGTTAGCCATCAGGCTACCCAAGGCCATCGAACCGAGGCTGATTCCGGCACGCTCTAAAAAAGTTCGTCGGGCAACATGAGCTGGCAACATAGTGGGATTCCTTGTGACGCAGGGTGTTTCGCATCGTGCGGGCAATAAGTGTCTAATAGTCGCCGAACCGCTCCGCCGGTTTGCTGTATTACTAATAGTCGCCGATCCGCTCCGCCGGTTTGCTGTATTGCTAATAGTCGCCGGAGCGATCGTGCGACAATAACCTCTCGATCGACGGAGCGATCGTGCGACAAAAATTTCCCACACGGTGCTTAATTGCGAGTTATCGTTTCGTGCAGGTTGAGCAGCGTGCGGGCGACGCTGGTCCAAGCCGCTAGCTCCGTGGCATTCAGTGGTGCGCCATCGAGCTGATCGGGGAGTGGCAGTTCGCCGACGCCGAGCAGTTGTTGGGCGCTGTCGGGCAGAGCGGCAAATTCAGCCCGGTGTTTTTCAAGCAGTGCGTTTAAGACGGGCAGCTCGTCAGGTCGCGGTGAGCGAGCTAGCACCGCGTGCAGCATCCACTCGATGCGGGCTGGATCGTCGCCCGCGGCGCTCAATGCGCGCAGGGCGAGCGCCCTGGCGGCCTCCACATAGCTGGGATCATTGAGCAAAACCAGGGCTTGCAGCGGCGTGTTGGAACGCGGCCGGTCGGCCGTGCACTCCTCGCGACTGGGGGCATCAAATGCCAACAGCGATGGATGCAAGTATTGCCGCTGCCAGTGCGT
>JBEBXX010000184.1:0-5556 GCA_040391435.1 Aureliella helgolandensis
GTCGATACGCTGCAGCAAGACGCGTGGCTGTTTCGCAGATCTGGTCAGAGCGACGAACTGCCCGAGCAAGGCGTCGCGGCCATCCATACTTTAAAAGACAACGAGACGATCGCCAAACTTGCCACTGGCATACAACGCTTTTCTTTGCCGGATGAATTCAATCCCATCCACTTGTTCCAGGAAATTGCCCAGGGCTCGGATAATTTCGCAGAGAGCGCGGCTTGGGAATTGATTCAAATCTCCCTCAATCGCCGGCAATATCCGCAGGCTGCAGAGCAGTTGGCGAGCTACATCCAGCGTTTCAAAGTCACCGACGAGTGGAAGCTGCAGTTGCTCGAGCACATCCGTCAACCGCGTGGGACGTTCGACGCGGTGAGCGCTCAGCCCGCGGGACAAGCAGCCAAATTGAACCTGCTGTTTCGCAACGCTAACCAGATCGCCCTGACCGCGCGACGAGTCGACATCGAGAAAATTCTGCTCGATACCAAGGCCTACTACCGCAACTTCAAAGCCCAGCAGCCCAACGATCGCTTCGGCAAGCTCATCGGCAAGCAAGCACCGCCGATCACATCGCCGGGAACGCTGTTTGACCAAATGAAGATCGACGACTACTTGTTGGAACAAGTTGCCGAGTGGAACCAGCCTCTGGAGGCTCGTCCTAATCACTGGGATCGACGCGTGCAGATCGAAACGCCATTCAGCAAAGCTGGTATGTATTTGATCGAAGGCACCTTAAGTGGCAAGTCTGACGCTAAAACACAGACGATTCGCATATTGGTATCGCTCGAAGACACCGCGCTAATGCAAAAGACGCTGTCTGATAACCAATGGTTGTTATGGACGACAGATGCGGTGAGCGGGCAACCGATCGCCGGAGCCAACTTGGAAATGTTCGGCTTCGGCTGGGACAATTCAGACGAGGGCCGCGGCGGGCGTGGCAAGATGATCACTGAGAATTTTGCTGCCCGCACCGACGCTCAGGGTATGGCCACAGTGCCGGTCAAAGAGGGCATGCAATGGTTCGGCGTGGCTCGCGGCAAAGAGGGACGCATCGCTCTGCTTGGGCTGCAACACTTCTGGCAAGTGGCAAGTGAGCCTACCCAGCATCTGGAGCTAAAAGCATACGGGGTCAGCGACCGACCGCTGTACCGTCCTGGTGAAACCATCAAAACCAAATTCTGGTTGGGCTACCAAACCTACGGTGATGAGCCGGCCCAGCGGCTGACCAAGCGACAAGTCACCGTGGCTATGATCGATCCGCAGGGAGTGCAAGTCGCGGAGCACGTGGTCACGACAGATGATTTCGGTGGCTGCGAATTAGAGCTGCCACTGGCCGATACGGCCGGCTTGGGGCGCTACAGCTTTCAGGTCAGCTTGAAGGGCAAGGCTTCTGCACAGAATCCCGCTATCGACAATCCCGCTATCGATAACCCCGCAGCAGGCAGCTCCTCGCTTGGTCGTCGCCGCGCTCCGCGCAAGCCAGCACCGACACAGCCGATCGCCAACCCGCCGAGCGACTATGCCAGTACGAACCTGGCGGTGCGCGTCGAGGAGTACCGCAAGCCGGAATTCGAAGTTAAGATCCTCGCTCCCGAGAAGCCGGTCGCCCTGGGGGACATGATCGACGCTCGCATCGAGGCCAAATACTACTTCGGAACGCCTGTAACCGAAGCCGAAGTCAACGTCAAAGTCGAGCGCAGTACGGTCCGCGAAAGCTTCTATCCCTGGGCGCCCTACGACTGGTGCTACGGCCCCGGTTATTGGTGGTTCGCCGAGGATTATTTGTGGTATCCGAACTGGCGCGGCTGGTCGGGGTGCATTGCGCCGACTCCGCCATGGGGGCCGACCTGGGGACATGAGCCGCCTGAGTTGGTGCTCGAGCAGCAAGTACAACTCGATTCAACGGGCGTGGCCAAGCTGTCGATCGATACCGCGCTGGCAAAGGCGATCTACGGCGACGAAGATCATAAGTACTCGATTTCCGTCGAAGTCCGCGACGCGTCCCGACGCACGATCACAGCCAGCGGTTCGGTGATCGCCGCGCAAGCGCCGTTTAAAGTGTATGCTTGGGTCGATCGTGGTTACTACAACGTGGGCCAGCGCATCAATGCGCATTTCCAAGCGCGGCGCCTGGATGACACCCCCGTCACCGGCAGCGGTACCATCGACTTGCTGAAGATCAGCTACGACGAGCAGCAGCGGCCCCATGAGCAGGTAGTAGCCAGCTTCGAAGGCAAGACCGATGCAAACGGAGAACTCGTACAGGAGATGCAAGCCGATACAGCCGGCCAGTACCGCGTGCGTCTGCTACTGAAGGATGATGCTGGCCACGAGATCGAAGGCGGCTACATCTTCACCGTCCGCGGTCCTGACAGCGATGCTGATGATTATCGCTATAACGCGTTGGAATTAATCCCCGACAAACAACACTATGCGCCCGGCGATACGGTTAAACTGAAAATTGCTTCCAACCATGCCGGCGCTCGCGTGGCACTGTTCGCACGACCCGAGCAGGCGGGTTATGGATCGCCGCAGTGGATTGAGCTCGACGGAAAATCAGCGGTGATCGATATCCCGGTAACAGAAGCCGACCAACCCAATTTCTTTGTCGAAGCGGCCACCGTGTTCGATGGAAAATACCATCAGCAAGTTCGCCAAATCGTCGTGCCTCCCAGCGAGCGTGTGCTTGATGTGAAACTGGTCCTGGACAAAGAGGAGTACCTGCCGGGTGAAGAATGTGCGGTGGAAGTCAAAGTCACTGACCCCGCCGGCAAACCCGTCGTCGGATCCTGTGTCATAGCGGCGTATGACCGCGCGCTAGATGCACTTGCCGGCGACGTACTGCCACCCGACATCCGCGAGTTCTTCTGGAAATGGCAGCGCAGCCATCAACCGCAGCGCTCAACGAACCTCGACACGGTTCACTATCCCATCCAAGTCGCGGATCAACCGCAGTATCAACCGTTGGGTATCTTCGGCAGCACGCTGGCCGATGACCTGGACGCCATTGAGGGCCGCGACGATGATGGCAACCAGAATCCAGCCCAGCCGCAGAGTTCGCAGTGGTTTGACCGCGGCGATGGAGGCATGCGAGGCATGGGAGGCATGGGAGGCATGGGCGGTGCCATGAATGCGCCTACGAGCATGGCTGGCGGTGCTATGGAAGCGATGGATGCCGGCATGCTCGCTCGAGGCGGTATGCAGAAGGCGCTATCCGTCGCGGGAGCCGCTCCGAGCGCCCAAGGCGATGCGGCCGGTGCACCTGCAGTTGCGGTCCGCAAGGACTTTGCCGATTCGGCACTGTGGCTGGCCAGCCTGACCACCGATGCTTCTGGCGTGGCTAAGGCCACTTTCAAAATGCCTGAGAATCTCACCAGTTGGCAAGTTCGCTCGTGGGCCGTGGCCCCGGGCACTCGCGTGGGTAGCGATACCACCACGGCTGTAACTCGCAAACCGCTCTTGCTGCGCTTGCAGACACCGCGCTTCCTGGTGGAACGCGACGAAGTAGTCATCTCAGCCAACGTGCATAACGACTTGGCCGGCCGCCGCCGCGTGAAAGTATCGTTGGAGATTGACGGCCAAACTCAGCTCGATCTGATCGATGCGGCAGACGCCGAACAGACCGTCGAGATCGAACCACATCAACAGGCGCGCGTCGATTGGCGGTGCCGCGCAATCGGCGAAGGCAAAGTGACCGTCCGCGCCATTGCCGTTACGGAGGATGCTTCGGATGCGATGCAGCTCGAATTCGCCGTTATCGTAAACGGGATCCTGAAGATGGAGTCTCTGGCTGGGACCGTGCGCGATGGCCAAGCGAGTTCGACAGCCAAGTTGAACATTCCTGAGCAGCGGCGGATTGAGCAGTCCAAATTGGTTGTCAGAGTGAGCCCGTCGCTGGCCGCCGCGATGATCGACGCTCTGCCGTACTTAGCCGAGTATCCATACGGCTGTACTGAGCAGACTCTCAATCGCTTTTTGCCGAGCGTGATAACGCAACGCACGCTGCAGCGTATGAACATCGATCTGGGCGAACTCAAAGACAAACGCAATAACCTCAACGCGCAGGAACTGGGCGATGCGGCCGAGCGCCGCAAGCGTTGGAAGCGATTTGATCACGAGGCCGTGTTCGATGAAGAACTGGTCGCCGAGATGGTGCAAGAGGGCATCGCACATCTGACCAACATGCAGAATGCAGACGGCGGCTGGGGCTGGTTTAGCGGCCTACAGGAAACGAGTAGCGCGCACATGACCGCTACCGTCGTCCGCGGTTTGTTGATCGCGCAACAGAACGAGGTGCCCGTCGTCCCCGATGTTCTGCAGCGTGGCCTCGCCTGGTTGGAACAGTACCAACAAGGTGAATTGCAGAGGCTACAGAACGCCGATGGTAAGGTAGCCCCCTTCAAGGAACATCCAGATAATATCGATGCATTGGTCTTTCATGTCCTGGTTTTGGCTGACAAGCCCCAGCCTGCAATGCAAAACATTTTGTATGCGCAACGCGAGCATCTGAGCAACTATGGCAAGGTGCTGTTGGCTCTGGCCACGCATCAAATCGGCGACGCCGAACAGACGCGGATGCTGCGCCGCAATCTTGAGCAGTTCCTGGTTGAGGACGCTGAGAACGAAACGGCCTACCTGCGCGGCCAAGCGTCGTGGTGGTATTGGTATGGTAGTGAGATTGAAACCAACGCGATGTACTTAAAGCTCATCTCGGCCGTCGACCCCGCCGGTCAGACCGCGCCACGCGTTGTGAAATATTTGCTGAACAACCGTAAGCATGCGACCTATTGGAATAGCACGCGCGACACCGCATTGGTTGTCGAAGCTTTCGCGGACTACATCGCGGTCACCGATGAGCTGCAGCCCCAGATGCGGGTCGAGGTGTTTCTATCGGGCAAGCGTTTGGGCAGCGTCGAATTTACGCCCGAGAACTTGTTTGATGTGAACAACACCATCGAGATCCACGGCACCGCCGTCCCGGCGGGTGAGCAAACCTTGGAGATCCGCCGCGCAGGCAAAGGGAATCTGTACTGGAATGCGTATGCCACTAACTTCACGCTGGAGGAAGAGATCGAGCCAGCCGGATTGGAGGTCGAGATCGAGCGCCGCTATTACCACTTGAAACCGACCGCCAAATCCTTGCAGTTGCCCGGCGCTCAGGCAAACGTCATCGATACCCAGCAGGTCGGATTCACTCGCACACTGCTGGAAGACCTGCAGCCACTGCCTTCGGGAGAGTTGGTCGAAGTGGAGCTGCTGGTTGAAAGCAAGAACGATTACGAGTATCTGGTAATTGAGGACGCTAAGGCGGCCGGCCTGGAGACGGTCGAGACGCAAAGCGGCTATTTCTACAGTTCCGGACTGAGCATCTATCGCGAACTGCGCGATCAGCATGTCGGCCTGTGCATTCGCTGGCTGCCGCGTGGCAAATATTCGATTCGCTATCAACTGCGTAGCGAAGCGCCCGGCACGTTTACCGCGCTGCCGAGTGTTATTCAAGGCATGTACGCACCGGAGCTCCGCGGCAACAGTAGCGATTTCGATCTGCAAATCGTG
>JBEBXX010000185.1:0-5554 GCA_040391435.1 Aureliella helgolandensis
TGCAGATCGATATATTGCTGGATTGCACCGAAGTAATTACCCCAGTGAAATCGCCCGGTAGGCTGAATGCCCGAAAGTACTCGCATGGCTGGCAATGCTTCTCTCAACAAGAGGTTAGTGAGTCAACACGGCGACTGGTGGCCGGTCGCAATTGGAACGTGAATTCGCTTGCCTCCATGCGTTCGCGGGTGCAGCGCGGGCTGTGGCAAGCTGACGCGAGTTATAGAATAGTCCCCACACAATCGCTGATGCGCTGGGCACCTAGTTCACGTAGCGCATCGGGCAGCGTGTCGACCAATCGCTGACTAACAGTCGGGTCGTAATAATTGGCGGTGCCAATCTGCACAGCGGTGGCTCCGGCAGCTAGGAATTCCATGACGTCGTCGAGCGTGGCGATTCCGCCGATGCCCACCACTGGTATTTTAACCGCCTGAGCCACTTGATAGACGCAGCGCAGGGCGACCGGCTTGATAGCCGGCCCGCTGAGCCCACCTAGTTTGTTGCCCAACAGCGGCTTGCGCTTGCGCCAATCGACGGCCATGCCTAAGAGTGTGTTGATACAGCACACGGCATCGGCACCACCATCGGCGGCCGCGCGGGCGATGTCAGCAATGCGAGCCACATTGGGAGTCAGTTTGGCAAGAATTGGCAATTGACAATTTTTACGCACGCCGCTGACGACCTGGCGACAAAGTTCGGGGTCGGTGCCAAAGTCGACACCGCCGCTAACATTGGGACAGGACACATTCAACTCCAGCGCACTGGCTCCTCCGGCGGCTTCGATGCGCCGCGCCAGCTCGATGAACTCATCGCGACTCTTACCAGCAATGCTCACTACCAGCGCAGTCCCCAGCTCGCGCAGGTAGTGCAGATGACCAGCGATAAAGGCATCGACGCCGTCATTGTCTAATCCAATGGAATTCAGCAGGCCAGCCGAAGTCTCCACAGTTCGCCACGGGGCGTTGCCCACGCGAGGTTCTAGGGTAATCGTCTTGGGCAGGATGGCGCCCAATGAATCCAGGCGCACAAAGCCCTGCATTTCGCGCGCGTAGCCGAATGTTCCCGACGCGACCATGATCGGATTGCGCAGTTGCAAACGGCCCAACTGGACGGTCAGGTCAATCGCGGCTGCTTGGTCGCCAGCCATGGGTCGCAAAGGAGAGGGATCGGAAGCTTGTGTGGACTGGGTCATAACGCATTTCGGGAGAGTAAACCGCGGGCGCGCGGGACTGGCATTCGCTTTTCAGCAACCTAGCTCGGACCGGGCGCGGAGCTACAGACTGGGACACCGCGCTGGATAAGTGGTTCGGCCGCGCGGAGTATAGCATCGGCTACTTCGCGCTTGCTGCCACTCGCCACCGCGAGCGTCGAGCCATCGGAGGCGATGATTTCGACCGAGTTGTCGGTGGCATTGATAGCGCTCGGCCCGTTGGAGACCATCATGTCACAGCACTTGCGTTGCATTTTGACAATTGCACGAAAGCGCTGATCCTCTGTCTCGAGTGCGAATCCGACGACCCACTGATGGCTGTGCTTGCTGTGCGCAGCGGTGGCCACCACGTCGGCCGTCTCGATCAACTCGAGCGTCAGCGGGCGGCCATCCTTGGCGATCTTGGCTGAATGCACGCGGTGGGGCATGTAATCGCACGGCGCGGCCGCACCGATCAGGCCATCGTGTTGCGGAAAATGTTCAAGCACGGCAGCCAGCATGTCGTCGGTAGTGTCCACGGCGATCACTCGCGCCGCTGCCGGATAGTCGACAGAGACGGGACCGGAGATCACCGTGACTTGGTGTCCTTGAGCGATGGCGGCTTCGGCCAATGCAGCTCCCATTCGACCGCTACTAGCATTGGTCAAGTAGCGGACCGGATCGAGGTACTGCCGGGTAGGGCCGGAGGTAATTAGAATTTTTGCCATAGCTGTAAGTCTCGCGCGAGTGCTGTGCGACTGGTTGCACTACGTGAGTGCTAATCGATCGGCCATGGCCGCCATAATCTGTTCTGCTTCGGCCATGCGTCCGGTACCCAGTTTGCGGCAGCTCAACCAGCCGCTGTTGGGCCCCACCAATTCAACTCCGTCGCCGCGCAGCGTGGCCACATTGCGTTGCACGCTGGGCTGCTGCCACATGGGATCGCTCATGGCCGGCGCCATGAGCACTGGGCACTGGCAGGCCAAGTAGAGCGTGGAGATCAGATCATCGGCCAGCCCCAGGGCGCAGCTAGCCAGGATGCGCGCCGTAGCGGGTGCGACGACGAGCATATCGGCTGCCTCGGCCAATTCGATGTGCGGGCCCAATGGAAAGCGCGGATCGTAGCTATCGCTAGTTGGCGGGCGACCGCACAGAGCGGCGAAGGTCGCCGGACCGACAAACTGTGTGGCACCGTGGCTCAGCACCACATCCACGTGGTGCTGGGCCTGTACTAAGCGGCTGACAAGTGTGGCCGTTTTATAGGCGGCAATTCCTCCGCCGATAGCCACCACGATACGCCGCGAGCTCATAATTCGAGCGAATCCATATCGAGCAGATCGCCGTCATGTTGTTCGCTGGCCAGCGTCATCTCGCCAGGCTCACTGAGGAAGATCTTGTCCTGCAGAATCTCCTGCAACACGATCTCCATCTTGTTCTCGGGCGGATTGTCTATCAGCGGCCGACTGCCACGATTGAGCTGCACCAGTCGCTTTTGAATCAACGTCGAGAGCTTAAAACGGCCGCCGACCTTGTTGACGATCTCTTCTTCTTTTAGTTCTTCTAGCATAAATTTTTCCCTAGCAGTATTGCTGTAAGATGTGACAGATTTCCGATGCGGTATGTTGCACTTGGTGATTGATTATTTCGTGCTTGTAATGCTTCAAGGCTTGCAGTTCGTCCGCGGCGACTTCCAATCGCCGCTGGATCGCCTGTTCATCGTCGGTGCCGCGCCGCCGCAGTCGAATCGACAATTCCTCCAAGGACCCCGGATGCACAAACAGGCTGACCACATCCGGACGCTGGGCCATGACGCTCAACGCACCTTGAACGTCAATTTCTAGCAACATCCATTTGCCTTCTTTCAAGCCACGTTCGACTTGGGCCAGCGGCGTGCCGTACCAATCGCCGCGGCCAAAAACCTCTTTGTACTCCAAAAACTCACCCGCTTGCCGCATGCGTTGAAACTCTTCATGGCTGACAAACTCGTAATCGCGGCCAGCCACTTCGCCGGTGCGCTGCTTGCGGGTCGTGGCCGAAATGGCCAGTTCGATGGGCAGTGGACAGTGTGCCAACAGCTCGCGGACGACTGTACTCTTTCCAGCTCCCGAGGGGCCGGACAAAATGATCAGGTGCCCAGTCTTGGGTAGCTCCTGGTTGCCTTGCACCGCAGTTCCTCCCGAGAGTTGCCCAGCGACTGACCGCGACGCTAACGGTGCAAGCCCCGCGTCGGGTGCCGCGCGGTTGGGCTTGGTAAGCTGAGGAGTTAACGGCTGAGCCATGGCTACTCTACATTCTGCACGAGTTCGCGCATTTGTTCTATGATAGTCTTGATGTCCACCACGCGCTGTGCAATTTCCGCATCGCCGGCTTTGGATCCAATGGTATTCGCCTCGCGAAACAGCTCTTGGATCAAGAAGTCTAGCTTGCGACCTTGGCTGTCTTCAGCCGCCAGCAACTTTTTAAATTGAGAAAAGTGGCTGCGCAAGCGGACGATCTCTTCGCGGATGTCGGCTTTATCCGCCATGATCAACACCTCACGGGCTAAATCGGCCTCTGGCAGCTTGGCCCCCAGTTCCGAGAGCACGCTCGTCAGCCGCGCCTCCAGACGGTGGCGATACTCCTCGATGACCAGCGGTGCACGCTGCTCGATCGACTGGCCCTCGGCGCGACGCATGCTGTTGAGGCACTCGAGAGTTTGCGCGATCGTGGCCATCACCTCCGCCACCAATTCCGCCGGAATGGACTCATCGCTCCCCAGACTATGGCGTTCCGCCACGACGCCCGGGAGCAGCAGCACGTCGCGGAGAGCCACCTGTCCCTGCACGTTCAACTTGGTGGCCAGCGCCTGGCACTGCCGAACGTAGCCCTGAATCACTTCCTCGTGGAGCTGAAAGCGATTCTCAGTGAGGCTCCCGGAGATTTGGACGTTGAGCTGCAGCGAGCCACGGCGAAGCGTTTTGCGGACCAGCGTCTCGATCTGCGGTTCAAGACAGCGCAGCGTATCGCAGGTGCGGATCTGCACTTTCAAATGGCGATTGTTGACCGCGCGCACCTCGGCGGCGATCTCAGCGGCAGCGTAGGCTCGCCGCCCTTGCCCTTGTCCGGTCATGCTCAGTAGCACTAAGTTGCCTCGTTGTGGTCGATGCGGCAGCGAATAGTAACGTCCCTCGGTTGCCTAGGGGGTCTCGGCAGTTTCAGCTTGTTCTGCCGGAGTTTCAGCGACTGGTGCTGGCTCTGCGGGCGTCTGGGCGACTGGCGTGTCAGCAGCGGGCGTGTCAGCAGCGGGCGTGTCAGCGACTGGCGTGTCAGCGACTGGAGCCTCAGCAGCGGGCGTGCTGACCGCGGGCGTGCCCAGGGCTGGCAGGCCGCCGTTGACAGCCCCCGTCGCCTCTGGCCTCACGAGCGGATCGGCGGTCGAACTCATGCTGCTTGTGGGACGAGTTTCGACGCCGCTGCCCGGCAGGGCGCGATCTCGGAGGAAGTACACGGCACCGGCGCACAGAGTGATCCACACGGCGGCTACCACGATCGTGATCCGAGTGAACAGATCCCCGGCCTTGGTGCCAAAGGCGCTTTGCCCGCCTGCACCACCTAAGGCACCGGTCAGACCGCCCCCACGACCGCGCTGGACCAGGACCAGCATCACCAGGAACACGGACGTGATGAAAATGCTCGTCCCAAAAAAGTACTGCGAAAAATCTGCTACCAAGAGCATTACCGATTCCTTAAGCGATGAAAGACGTTGTAACTTTTCAGTGGGCTGCGGCCACGATTGCAGCGAAACTGTCGGCCTTCAATGCTGCGCCACCCACTAGAGCCCCATCGATGTTGGGCTGTCCCATGAGCTCGGCTGCATTGTCCGGTTTGACGCTGCCACCATATTGAATGCGAATCGCGTCAGCCGCCTTGACTCCAAACAGCTCGGCCAGCAGTCGGCGAATCTGTGCATGCACATCCTCTGCCTGGGCGGGCGTGGCAGTCTTACCTGTACCGATGGCCCATACCGGCTCGTAGGCCACCACGATTTGGACCGCTTGCTCGGGCGTTAGGCCCACCAGCGATCCACGAACTTGCGTGTCGATTACTTTAGCAGTGGCGTTCGCTTCGCGTTCGGCCAGTGTTTCCCCCACGCACACAATTGGCGTCAAGCCGTAGCTCAGGGCGGCCTTGGTCTTGGCATTGACCGCAGCGTCCGTCTCGCCAAACAACTGGCGGCGCTCGCTGTGCCCTAGAATGACGCACGAGCAGCCGACATCCTTGAGCATCGCGCCACTCACTTCACCGGTAAAGGCTCCCTCTTTCTCGGCCGACATATTCTGAGCACCCAGGCCGATTTCGAAGCCTTGTAGCGCCTCGGCCACTTGC
>JBEBXX010000186.1:0-5511 GCA_040391435.1 Aureliella helgolandensis
TGGATGCGGCGCGGGTGAGGACGAGTGGTCAGCCAAACGCCCCAAGGTCTATCCGGCCTCGGGGATCGTAACCTTCCAGGGGGAACCCCTGGAGGGTGCCACAGTTCAGTACATCTCACTAGAGCTCGATCTGGCAGCCGGGGGGACTACCGACGCAGCGGGCAAGTATGTTTTGGCGACCTATAATCCCAACGATGGAGCTCCCGAGGCGAAGTACAAGGTGGTGGTCACCAAACGCATCTACGAAGAGAAAAAGACCAAGTACGACAGCCCCACCGAGCCCGCGGTAGCCAAGATCCCCAAGGATCTGCTTCCGAAAAAATATGCGAATGCAACTACGACTGACATCGAGGTCAGCGTCTCGGCGAATGGCCCCAACGAAGCTACGATTGAATTGAAAGGCAAATAGCAAGTAGGTTGCCGGCCTCCGGCGGAAGCATGTGTTGCGGCCGCGATTCGCAATACTCCATTCCACTTTCCTCCGCTCCAGAGGCGTGCCAAGCCTAGCTTTACATTATGCCCTGCCATAGGCTGGAGCCGATGCGAACGAGCGTCGCGCCGGCGGCGATGGCTTGGCGAAAATCGCCGCTCATGCCCATCGACAACTCCCGCAACGCAAGCTCGGCAAACTCGAGCTGCAGTTGATCTCGCAGGTCGCTGACGCGCTGAAATTCGCGCTGCGCATGGGTGGCTGTTGCATCCAAGCTGGACATCGCCATCAGACCGCAAAATTCAATACCCGGCAACTGATCGGCCAACTCTAGCAGGCTGCGGGTGTGGTCGATCGACATACCCGTTTTGCTGCTGTCGGATGTCACGTTAACCTCTAATAGCACGCGGCAGCGGAGCCCTTGCTGGACCGCTTCCTGGCTGACGGCTTGAGCCAGTCGCAAGCTATCGAGCGAGTGCAGCAAGCTGATAAGTGGCAATGTGCGCTTTAACTTATTGCGCTGTAGATGACCGATCAGATGCCACTGCAGCGCAGGGCCGCTGTGCGGCTGCCCAGAGCCAACATGAGACTGCCCAGATCCAGGATGAGAAGCGTTGGCGGCTTGGGCCGGCTCGCTCTCCACGCCGCCTGAACTGCCGGGCGCCTCGCCGCACGCTGCCTGAGCTTGCTGCTTGCAGTAGTCGGCTTTTTCCCACAGTCCCTGGGGCCGGTTTTCAGCTAGGATGGGGCAGCCGGCCTGTGCGAGCTGCCAAGCAAACTCAGCAGCCACATATTTGGTAACACCGACCACTTGAACCTGCTCGGGTGCGCGCCCGACGGCATGGCAGGCCTGAGCCACTTCGGCCGAGACGCGGAGCCAATTGTCGCGTATGATTGCGGCGGTCTTAGGCGATGCGGGTTGCATAGATTAAACGCTTGCCTCAACTTCTAACAGCGGCTCGAGGTTGCCGTCCTCAGCATCGAATCGACCGGCGAAGAACTCGGACAAGGTGTGCATCCCGATGGCCGTTCTACGCAGCGGTTTCTCCAGTGAGCGATACAACACCCATTGCTTTTTGCCGATCTGGACGCGAAAGGCTACCGCTTCATCGTCGCCGACAATCCGTAGATCTTGGCCCACGGTGAGGTGCCGCCAGGTCACCGGCTTCCGAGCGTGCGAACCGCGCAGGCTGATTAACGTAGCGGCATAGAGGCGTTGCCCGTGCGCCTGCTGCTCGCAGATCAACGTCTCCTGCTCGGCCTGGAGACGGCCAGCGGCGGCTTGGCGTCGCCATTCGGGCAGATGCAAGGGGAGTGTCAGGTAGCGCCTACCGCTGCCAGTCGCGATGACCCCCTCGGTGGTCTTTTCAGCCGGCTCAAAATGCGCATCGCCGGCCAAGGGCATGTGCGAGCGGATCGACCATGCGCCGGGCTGATCGCACAGCAGGGCATCGGCCAGCAGTAGCATGCGATCTTTGCGGAACAGCAAGGCCTGGCGCTGCAAGCGCGCGTGCTGACCAAACTTCGCTTCGAGCTCCAAGTAATCGACGTCATCGTCGCTAAACCAACACACCTCGCTCCATTCGTCCAACTGCAGTTGGGGCTGTCCATCCCGTTCGACGTGTGCGGTCCATTGTCCAGCTAGCACCGCAGCGCCCTCTTTGCCGAGGGCCTCTATGCAAATCTCGCTATCTGAGAAATCGAGCGCGAAGCGGATACCTGTGCTGCGCCAATCACTCTGCATCACCACGCAGGCGGCATCGCTGCAGTAGTCGGTCAGCGGCGGAGTCTTTGAAGCGGCCTTCGCCTGGCTGGCCTTGCCATTCTTAGTCGAAGCCTCAGGCAGCAGGCCGGATAAGTGCATGGCGTTGCGCAGCGACTTGGCGTTGCGAGTCTGCTTCGCGAGGGCTTGCCACATGGCCTGTGGGCGCGGAGCGTTGTATCCGGCGGCCAGGAGTTGTGTCCCATCGGGGCGCGCCCAGCGGCAGGCGTGCTTGAGCAATTCACTCAGTGCGTGCTGCTGCGGTGGATACCATTTGCGGAGCCCCAGCGAATCGGCCAGCACGCGGCAGCGGATGACGCTGGCAAGCGCAGCCCGCAGGTAGGTGGCACCGTGAGCCAACCACGGCGCAGGGGTCTCCTGGCTGCGCTCCAAGTACTCCGCCAAGTGGTCCATAGCCTCGCTGGCCGTGTTGAGCACGCTGCGCTGCGAGCCGGATGTAGCGACACCGATCAACAACGGCAATTCGCACTGCAACACCAGATGACAGATGACGGACTCCTCCAAATCGGGAGTATAGGTAATGATGCGCTCTACCAGCGACTGGACCCATGCGGGCAGCCATTCATTGCCAACCCGGCGGGCGTGTTCGGGCAGATGCCAAGCTAAAGCGGAGATTCCCAGAGCGGATTTAGGGAACGCATCTGCGGTTTGCAGCCAACCGAATGCCACGGATTCCAGCGGCCGGTCCATCAAACCGATAACTTCCGACAACTGCGCGTTTCTCTCCGGCTCGGTATGCGCAACGCTTTCGCAGACGATGGCCGATAGCTTCTTAGCGGACAGGCCCGCGCGCACCAACACCTCGGCCTGCTCCTGAATCACAGTCGACCACAAGAAGGTATTTTCAAGGCTGACTGCCCGCGGCCACTTTAATTGCGACAACTGATGGTCGTAGGCGGCCGTCCACACGTCGAGCGGTTGGGCCATCGCAGCGCTGACTAGTTTGCTCAAAGTTTTCATTCTTGCCGGAAGTCTTTTGCGGCTCGCCTTACCGCTCAGGGGTCTACCAGCGGAGTCCGAGACGGCCAGACCGGAAGCGGTGGTTGCGGCGGCATGACGAGGGTTTATCCAATCCATAGTAGGCACTCGTTTCTAATTTTTTTATTTCCACACCGCTAGGTCGTGGCGGCAATGGTCATAGCGGCAACGGTCATAGCGGCAAATATCTAGGACGCAAATTTTCCGGATCGGATAAATGGTATGCAATAATTGGTATACTAGGCCTGCTGCCTGGGAACCTAATTTGTACCTCATTGTGCTTGCCCAGCGCGGCTTGTCAAAGACACTCTGCCAAGTTTAGTTCGCCCACGGCCAAATAAGTCGGTCGTCAAAGAATACTGTCGCAAGAAGCTGATCCATGAAGCCGTTGATACATCATCTCGCCCATCTGCTGCTATTGACCACAAGCCTGGGGAGCTTTTCTTTGCTCCAAGCTCAGTGGCAGGGGCGCGAGAAGATCCTCGAAGAGCGGAGCAAGTTGTTCGGCGACCCGCCGGCCATGGTGCGACTGGACCCACATGACTTTGTGTGGGTGGACCGCGCCAAGAAACGCATCGTGGTCGACGGCTATATCGCCATGCGCGAAGGTGCGCTGGAGATGTTGGCTTGTCCTGTGGGAACGAAGGAGCACGAATCGATCATAGCTACCTTTTGCAAAGCCCAGACGGTGCATGCGGGCCTATTGGCGGTGGGAGCTGAAACGGGCAAGCCCGTGCAGTGGCAACCGACCTACGAGCCCCCAACTGGCAGCCAAATCCAGATCAGCGTCCTGTGGCACACAGCCGACGGCGCGCAAGCCCACTCCGACGTTCGCAAATGGTTGCGCGTGATGGGGACGAAGGACGAAATCCTAGAACCCAATTTCGTGTTCGCTGGCAGCTCGTTTTGGAAGGACCCAGACACCGGCGAGAGCCATTACCAAGCCGAGAGTGGCGACCTAATTTGCGTTTCCAACTTCAGCACCGCGACGCTGGACGTACCCCTCAAGAGCACGCATGCCAATAGCGGTTTGATGTTTGTAGCATTCACAGAACGCATTCCCGCCAAGCACACTCCAGTGCGGTTGGTGCTGCAGGTTGTGGGGGAGAACAACGAAAAAACGCCAAAGACCGAGGCCGAACAACCGGCGGCAGAGCGCTCTCCGCCCGCTCAGCCTGCCTCAGCCCCGCCTGCCCGCGCGGCGGACCCGGCTGCTCAGTAATGGCTCAACCATAGTCGCCCGACCGCTCTATAGTCGCCCGACCGCTGCATAGTCGCCCGACCGCTCCATAGTCGCCCGACCGCTCCGCCGGTCGGAATTTTGCCGGTGCGAACCGCGGAGCGGTTCGGCGACTGTCTGAATTGCCGGTGCGAACCGCGGAGCGGTTCGGCGGCTGTCGGAAGTTTGCCGGTGCGAACCGCGGAGCGGTTCGGCGACTATCGAAATTGACGGTGCGAACCGCGGAGCGGTGCGGCGACTATCGGCAGGCTGCGGGCCTGGTATTGGACTGGCCACACAGCTATGCCTCGCGCCAGGTCGTGCGGTCGGAGGTGTGTCGCTTGAGGTCGCCGACGGGCATGTGGTGCTTGCCAAACCTAATCGACTCCACGTTTTGTACTTGGATCGGGAGCCGCGGTGGCAGATGCACGATGCGCCCGTCGTGATTGAACGCGCTGGTCCCGTTGGTCGAATCCAAGTCCTCTAGGGTGAGACTGTCGGCATTGCCGACCAGTCGCGCATGGAACGAAGAGACGGTGTGATCGTCGAGGCGAATTTCGCACTGGTCGCTGCGTCCTATGAAAATCACACGCTGATCGCGCTGGGCTTCCGGAAAAAACAGACTGGGTAACATCAAGCGTTTGTCGCGCCCGAGAATGATCAAGTCGCGCCGCGTGATGTGGGCTGGTTTTCTCAAGCGCACAAAATTTACGTAGGTCCCATTGGTCGACTTGAGGTCGCGCAAGATGACTTTCTCCCCGCGGCGCATCGCCGAGCAATGCACGCCCGAGATCGTCGGTAGATCGATCACCACATCGCAGTGTATGTCCGAACCGACGATAAGAGTTTCTTCGTTTAGCGGATCTTCAATGCTGCTGCGGCGACCGCCGACATCTGTCTGGGGCCACTGAGTGGCCTGCAGTTCACTCCGCAATTGGGCGTCATATACCTCGCGGCGCTCGGGTCGCAACAAGCAAATCTTGGCGGCTTCGATCTCGTTTAACAAATCTTGACCGCGTTGTTCGTGCTGATTGATCCCCAAGCGTTTGACGTGCGCTCGTTGTCGGTCCGCCGCATTGCGAATGACCTCAGCATTCTGCT